>JACDQN010000490.1 GCA_015657575.1 Sphingopyxis sp. | reverse complement strand
TGATGCTGCTGCTCGACGAGCCGTCGAACCACCTCGATCTCGAAGCGACGATGTGGCTCGAAAGCTTCCTGCGCGCCTATCCCGGCCAGCTCGTCGTGATCAGCCACGAGCGCGACCTGCTCAACAATGTCGTCGACCATATCCTGCATCTGGAAGGCGGGAAGATCACGCTCTATCCGGGCGGCTACAATGATTTCGAGCGTCAGCGCGCCGAGCGGATCGCGCAGCTCGCGGCGGCAAAGGCGGCACAGGACGCCCAGCGCGCCAAGCTGCAGGATTATGTCGCGCGCAACAGCGCGCGCGCGTCGACCGCAAAACAGGCGCAGTCGCGCGCGAAGCAGCTCGCCAGGATGCAGCCGATCGCGGCGGTGTCGGAAGATCCCAGCCTCGCCTTCGATTTCCCCAGCCCCGACGAGCTGAAGCCGCCGCTCATCACGCTCGACCTGGCGAGCGTCGGTTACACGCCGGGCGAACCGATCCTGTCGCGGCTCAACCTACGCATCGATCCCGACGACCGCATCGCGCTGCTCGGCCGGAACGGCAATGGCAAGACGACGCTCGCGCGCCTGCTCGCGGCGCAGCTGACGCCGATGGACGGCGCGATGGCGGCGTCGGGCAAGATGCGCGTCGGCTATTTCACCCAATATCAGGTCGAGGAACTCGACGGCAGCGATACGCCGCTCGGCCATATGACGCGCGTGATGACGGGCAAGACGCCCGGCGCGGTGCGCGCGCAATTGGGGCGTTTCGGCTTCACCGGCAACAAGGCGACGACCGAAGTGGGCAAGCTGTCGGGCGGCGAACGCGCGCGCCTCGCGCTCGCGCTGATCACGCGCGAGGCGCCGCACCTCCTGATCCTCGACGAACCGACCAACCACCTCGACGTCGACGCGCGCGAGGCGCTGGTGCAGGCCTTGAACGGCTTCGAGGGTGCGGTGCTGATCGTCAGCCACGACCGCCATATGCTCGAACTCACCGCCGACCGGCTCGTCCTCGTCGACAATGGCAGTGCGCGCGATTTCGACGGCAGCATGGACGATTATGTCGCTTTCATTCTGGGCAAATCGGCGGCGAACGACGATGCGAAGCCGGCCGCCAGATCGAAGGATGCGAAGTCCGCGCGGCAGGAAGCCGCCAAGGCACGCGAAGCGCAGGCGGTGCTGCGCAAGAATGCCAAGGATCATGAGGCGCAGGCCGAAAAGCTGAACAAGCAGATCTCGGCGATCGACCGCGCGATGTTCGACCCCGCGAGCGCCGAGCCCGCGCTCGCGAAGCTGACGATGGGCGACCTCGCGCAGCGCCGCGGCAAGCTCGCGGCCGAGCTGGAGAGCGTCGAGGCGGCGTGGTTGGAAGCGCTCGAGGCGATCGAGGAAGCGGCCGCGTAATTCTCCTCGTCACCCCGGACTTGATCCGGGGTCCCGCTACTCTTTCTCGGCCTTGTCAAAAAAGAGCGTCATCCCGGGTCAAGCCCGGGATGACGGGAGTGTTCGCGCATTGACTCCCGCCCCCTAATCCATCATACTAGTTTCAATTGAAACTAAATGGGGATTTGACCATGGCCGATCTGTTCCAAAACCCTCTGGGCCTCGACGGCTTCGAATTCGTCGAATTTTCGGCGCCCGAGAAGGGCATTCTGGAACCGGTGTTCGAACGCATGGGCTTCACCCAGATCGCGCATCACCGCTCCAAGGACGTCCAGCTGTGGCGCCAGGGCGGGATCAACCTGATCGCCAACTATGAACCCAAATCTCCCGCGGCCTATTTCGCCGCCGAGCATGGCCCGTCGGCGTGCGGCATGGGCTGGCGTGTGCGCGACGCGGCGAAGGCCTATGCCGAGGCGATCGAACGCGGGGCCGAGCCGGTCGAAACCACCCCCGGCCCGATGGAGCTGCGCCTGCCCGCGATCCGCGGCATCGGCGGGTCGATCATCTATCTGATCGACCGGTACGGCGACGATCTCAGCATCTACGACATCGATTTCGTCTATGAAGAGGGCGTCGATCGCCATCCGGTCGGCGCGGGCATGCAGCTCATCGATCACCTGACGCACAATGTCTATGGCGGCCGCATGGCGCATTGGGCGGCGTTTTACGAGCGGATCGCGGGTTTCCGCGAGATCCGCTATTTCGACATCAAGGGCGAATATACCGGCCTCACCTCGAAGGCGATGACCGCCCCCGACGGCAAGATCCGCATCCCGCTCAACGAAGAAGGTGCAGGCGGCAAGGGCCAGATCGAGGAATATCTGCGCGCCTATAATGGCGAGGGCATCCAGCATATCGCCTTCAGCTGCGACGATCTCTACGCCGCCTGGGACAAGCTGAAAGCACTCGGCAATCCCTTCGCGCCGTCGCCGCCGGCGACCTATTACGAAATGCTCGAAGAGCGGCTTCCGGGCCATGGCGAGTCGGTCGAGGGGCTCCAGTCGCGCGGCATCCTGCTCGACGGATCGACCGAGGACGGCGACCCGCGCCTGCTGCTCCAGATTTTTGGGCAGACCGTGATCGGCCCCGTCTTCTTCGAATTCATCCAGCGCAAGAAGGAATGAAGGGTTCGGCGAGGGCAATTTTCACCGCGCTGTTCAAATCGATGGAAATGGGACCAGATTCGCCGCGGATGCGCTGACCGTCGAG
>JACDQN010000489.1 GCA_015657575.1 Sphingopyxis sp. | reverse complement strand
GTCCCCGGTCATTCATCACGAGCGTCCAGTCCTGCCGGCGCCGAGCAGGGCAGCCCGCAGCGCTGCGGCCTGTCCGTCCGCAAGAAGGTCCGGAATCTCGACCCGTCCGCGACGCCCGAATTCCCGTTTCAGCGCGGCCCAGTCGATGCGATTCGACAGGCTATAATCGATCTGCATCCGGCTCTTTCCTCGATATTCTTGTACCGTTCGATCCGTGAAGGCTGTTTGACGGACCAGCGGCAAGCGAATATATTCCCTGCAACCGATATTGTTTTGGAGAAGTGCTGTCATGCGTGGATTTCAGATGCTGGCATGGGCAGCCGCCGCCTCGCTGTTACCGGCCGTCCCGGTGTTCGCTGGCGCGGATAATAGCGATGCAAAGGCGGTCGACCCAAAGGACAAGATGGTTTGCAAGCGGACCCAGCGGACCGGTACGCGTTTTTATGACAAGATTTGCAAGACCGCCGGCCAGTGGGAAGCGATCGCGGAAGAGCATCGCCGCAATCTGGGCGAGACGGTCAATCGTCCGCAGGTCGAAATCCGGCGGGAATAACCGATGAAACTCGGCCAGCCGCTGGTCAAACTGCCACGGCAATATTGCTCGGAAACGCTGGCGAAAGAGGTGGCGGCGCTGCCGCAGTCGGCGTGGCTGCCGCATCCCGGGCGCATCCCGGGCAATGATGCGGTGCCGCTGATCACCCCGGCGGGGCAGGTCACCAACGGGTTCGCGGGACCGATGGCGCCGACCGACGCGCTGCGCCAGTGCCCCTATATCATGGAAATTCTCGCCGACCTCGGCGCGGTCTGGGGACGCAGCCGGTTGATGGGGCTCGCCCCCGGCGCGGTGGTCCCCGAGCATGTCGACGTCGGCTATTATTGGCGCACGCATATCCGCATCCATATTCCGGTGGTGACCAATCCGGGGGTCGCGTTCAGCTGCGACAAGGAAACGGTGCATATGGCGCCGGGCGAATGCTGGCTTTTCGACAGCTTCTGCCTGCACAATGTCCGCAACGACGGCGATGCGAAGCGTGTCCATCTGGTGCTCGATACGGTCGGGGGCGAAAAGCTCTGGAGCATGATCGCCGATGCCAAGCGTTTCGGGCGCGACGGCCAGCCGGTCGAACATGTCGCGCCGGGGTCCATCGGAGCGCGCCCGCTCGCCTACGAGCAGGTCAATCTGCCGGCGATCATGTCGGTTTGGGAAATTCGCTGCCATGCCGATTTCCTGCTCCAGCAATGCGCCGCGACGCCCGCGCGCGACGCGGTGGCGGTGCGGCTCGAACAATTCGCCAATGCGTGGGGAGCGCTCTGGGCCCAATATGGCACGGCGCCGTCGGGTCTGCCCGCCTATCGCCAGCTGATCTCGGAGGTCCAGCGCGACCTGCAGCGACTTGAGGCGCAGCGGATCCTGCTGACGGGTAATGAAGTTCCGCTCGACCGTGCACTCGCCGAACTGATCTTCATGGTCGCTGCGCCAAATGGCGTTCCTGCCGCCGCCGCGGCCTGAAAAATCCATGATCGTTTCGCACAAGCACCGCTTCATCTTCGTCGCGATTCCCAAGACCGGGACGCATTCGGTGCGCCACGGTCTGCGCGCGCATCTCGGCCCCGACGACATGGAGCAGGCGCGCCTGTTCGTCGAAAAAAGCTTTCCGATCCCGGAAATCGCCCGGATGGGGCATGGCCATATCAGCTTCGCCGAAATCCGGCCGTTCCTGGGAGAGGAGGCGTTCGGCGACTATTTCAAATTCGCCTTCGTCCGCAATCCGTTCGACCGCTTCGTCTCCTATTGCGCCTTTGCGACGAGCCGCGAGGGCAGCTTCGCGCGCGATCCGAAGCGGGTCATGCGGCACTTTCTGTTCACTGCGCCGCCGATGAACCACATCATCTTCCGGCCCCAGCATCTGTTCCTGACCGATCGCGACGGCAGCCTGCTGTCCGACATGCTGGGCAAGGTCGAGGATATGCAGGCGGGCTATGATGCGATCTGCTCGCGCATCGGCATCCCGACCTCGCCGCTCGACCATGCCAACCGGTCGCGCCGCGGCGATTATCGCGACTATTATGACCAGGAACTCATCGACGGGGTCGCGAAAATCTATGCCCGCGACCTCGAACTTTTCGGCTATGATTACTGACCGGAAAGGCTGAGCACGCATGTATCCCAATCCCCGCAAGACGACGAGCATCCGCCGGCTTGGAACGGTCGATATTGCGGCCCTGCAGGCGGCGGTCGATGCGATCCCCGAAAGCCTGTGGCAGGCCGAAAATGCCGACAAGCCGAACCGATTCGAGGCGCTCGATGCGACCGCGCATATCGTGTTCCGCTTCATTGCGAACATGCGCGACTGGCGCAGCGATTATGCGCGTCCGCTGTGGGATGAGTGGGAACCGCTGCTGGTCCCGGTGCTGGCGGCGGCCACAGCCGACTATGGATATGCAAATGGCATCTTTCCGCGCGTCATGCTGGCGCGGATGCCGGCGGGGGGCGTGATCCAGCCGCACCGCGATGCGAACCCGGCCGCCAAATGGCCGCACAAGATTCATGTGCCGATCCGGACCAACGATCGCGTTCAGTTCCGCATCGAGGGCCAGAGCTATCACATCGCCGAGGGTGAAGCGGCCGAGGTCAATAATATGGGCGTGCATGCGGTGGTGAACGCCGGCGACAGCCCGCGTATCCATCTGATCTTCGAATATTATGATGCCGATCAGCCGGAACCCGAGTGGCTGGCGATGCTGAACGCGCAGCCGGCCGCCTTTCGCTGGGCTCGCGGAGAGACGACTTCGGCCGCCGAGTGACGATATTTTGCGCGGAGACGCAGAGAATGATGACGTTTCCCGCTACGCCTCCGTGCGCGTTTTCATTGGGCCGGTTGCGTCCGGTTTTGGACATTGAAGGATTGACTGATTTCCCCTCCCGCGTGCGGGAGGGGCAGCGAGACTTGGGCGCTTGCGCCCTAGTCGCAGCGGGGTGGGTCATCGCGACGTTGCTGCCCACCCCGCCCCCTCCCGCAGGCGGGAGGGGAGATCAACGCTCGCTTCCCCCCCCAAAAAAACCGACATCCCGTCCCTATT
>JACDQN010000488.1 GCA_015657575.1 Sphingopyxis sp. | reverse complement strand
GAAATGCCGAAATAGACGTTGGGAAACCCGTGCTTCATCTCTTCGGCGTCGAAGGTGATCTTCTCGATATGGCCGAGGCCCTGGCCGCCATATTCGGTCGGCCAGTTGATCCCGGCAAAGCCCGCGTCGAATTTGGCGCGCTGATAGCGCCGGCCCAGCGCCAGATTCTCCTCCTCGCCAAGCCCCTTTCGCGCGGCGCGACCAAAGGTCGGCGCCATCGATTCGAGCCAGGCGGCGGCGCGGGCGCGGAACGCTTCGAGATCGCTCATGCCGCTTCTCCTGCCAGCTGGTCGACGAGAATATCTTCCCAGAACAGGCTGCTGCCCTGTTCGATTGCGAGGCTGCGCGCGCGGCGCATGTGGAGGTGCAGCCCGATCTCCCACGTCACGCCGATCCCGCCGTGGATCTGGATGCAATCGCGCGCGGCGGTGTCATAGGCTTCGGTCGCCGACAGGCGGGCGGCGGCCGCTGCGGTCAGAAAGTCCGGCGCCCCTTCGCGCGCGGCGGCGTGGATCGCGTTGGCGCGCGCCAGCTCGACGAGCCCGTAAAGCTCCGCGATCCGGTGCTTCACCGATTGAAAGGCGCCGATCGGCTGGCCGAACGCCTTGCGGGTCACCGCATAGTCGCGGGCGGTTTCCATCAAGGCTTCGGCGCCGCCGGTCTGTTCGTGCGCGGTCACCACCGCCTGCAGCGCCAGAATGTGCAGCGCCGCCTCGCGCGCCGCGCCGCCGACCGCCAGCGTTTCGGCCGGCGTCGATGCGAAGCGGACCCGGGCGGCCACGCGGCTGTTGTCGAAGCTCGCCACCGCGGTGCGTTCGGCCGCCGTCAACTCGGCGAGCGCCAGCACGGGCATACCGGGGCCGTTGGCGAAGACGATGACGATATCGGCGGCCAGCGCGCCCGGGACAGCGGGCAATGTCCCGTCGAGCCGGTCACCGGTCAGCGTGACCGCCGGCAGCGCGGGCAGGGCATCGGCGCCGCCCGCGATGCCCACCGCGCCGACAATCTCGCCGCTGACAAGGCCCGGCAGCCAGCGCGCCTTCTGCGCGTCGGATCCGAAAAGCGCGATCGCCTTGGCCGCGCCGTAGCTCGACGTGAGGAAGGGCGCGCCGCTCAGCACGCGTCCCGCCTGATGGGCGACCAGCCCCAATTCCACGAGCCCGAGTCCCAGCCCGCCATAAGCTTCGGGAAGCGCAAGCGCGGTCCAGCCCTGCTCCTTTGCTATGTCCCAGAAGCCGTCATGATATCGGCCCGTCTGTTCGAGCAGCGGCAGCAGTTCGTCCTTGCTGATCCGCGCTTCGAGGATGCGCCGCGACTCGGTCGCGATCGCCTGCTGACCTTCGTCGTAAAGGATGGTCATCGCCGCATTTGTCCTGTCCCGTCTTTCTTATCTTGCCAATGAACCGGACGTTGACGTAAACGTCAAGTCAATTCGGACGCCACGGAAACGTAGCGTCATAGTGTCACGATCGAGACGGGAGAGACGAGCATGGCCTTCAAGACGCGCATCACCGAAATGCTGGGTATCGAGCATCCGATCGTGCAGGGCGGGATGCAGAGCGTCGGCTATGCCGAACTCGCTTCTGCCGTCTCCAATGCCGGCGCTCGGCATTTTGACCGCGCTGACCCAGCCGACGCCCGCGGCGCTGAG
>JACDQN010000487.1 GCA_015657575.1 Sphingopyxis sp. | reverse complement strand
GCCCCCACCCGCTGCGACTAACGAACAAGTTCGTAAGTCTCGCTGCCCTCCCCTGAAGGGGAGGGCTTTAGGCCGTTCAAACCGCCCGCTCTCCACCCCAAAGCAGACATCGCATTCAGCTTTGCAAAAGACATAATCGCCTAACTTTGGAAGCCGTCAGGCCTTGATGAACAGCCGGTCGGCTGTCCGGCGCACGACGAGTGCCATTCCCACCGTCAGCGGCATCGTCACCAGCGCCGACACCAGCAGCACATAGGCGATCAGGAACGGCGTCGATAAGGGACGCCGATAGGCATCCGCCGCCGCATCCTGCACGAGCAGGATCAACAGGCCGGCCGCGATCGCGATCTTTTCGGGCGGCTCGGGCAGCTGCATTACCGACAGCCACAGCAACACCGCTGCAGCGCACAGCAATATCGCGCGCGCCGCCGTCCGCACGACCGTCGGCAGCTTCTCCCAGCTCGCGACCAGCCGGTGCCGCGACCAGTGCGTGGCAAGCAACGCCAGCATCACCGGAACCACCGCCGGCCGCCAATCCGATGTGGCGTCGATCGCATAGCCCGCCGTGGCGCCCGCGATGATCGGATAACGCGCCGCGATGAGCCGCGACCAGAACCCGTCGCCGGTGTCGGCGCCCGGTTCGCCCCCTGCTTCGAGCGTCAGGAAGAGCGAAGCCGCGGTCAGCAGCGCGGTCGCGAGCAGATTTGCCGGTGCATATATCGCGAGCAGCGGCGTCACGAGCACTCCCGCATAGGCGGCCGCCTCCCACAGGTCGAGCGCCGGATCGCGGTGACGCCGACGCTCGGCGCGCCGCCGGAGCAGCCGGCCGAGCGCGACGAGCGTCCCCGTCCCCGCCAGCCACCACAGCCAGAAGAATGGATCGGCCAGCGGCGCCCGGCCCGCCTCGGCCGTCATGCCAAGCGCCACGAGAAGGGCGAGCACGAGCTGGGTCCACGGTATCCGGTAGGGCGACGGCGCCTCCCATGCCTCGACGATGTCGGGATCGAAGCGATATTCGCCCTCGGGAAAGCGCTGGCGCAGTTCGGGCAGGAAGGTCGCGATGCGCCGCTTCGCGCGATAATCGCGCCACCCATGGCCGCTCGGCGGCGCTTGCAGATCATCGAGGACCGCCGCCTTCTGGTTATAGACCTCGTTCTTGCGAATTTTCTGGAACCAGTTTTCGGCGGCGGCGCGCGGACCGACCTCGCTGATCGGCCAGCCGGTGCCGACCAGCTGCGCGCGGCGCGACCAGCCATAATGCCAGTTCGCGAGCCGCAGCAGGAATTCGGCGTCGACACCATAATCGAGCGCCAGATGCGCGAGCCGTTGTTCGGCATCGTCGGCGGCATCGACGGTTTCGAGCGCGGGTTCGGCCCACAGCGCGCGCATCGCCCGGTCGAGCGCGACCTCGCGGCCCTCTCTCGCACCGTTCAGCGCCGCCGCGATCGCCTCGAAATGCGCCTCGACCCGATCGACATCGGGCACGCCCGACCAGGGGCCCGCGGACTCCGGTTGCGATGCGATCCCGGTCGCCGGCAAGGGCGCAACGGGCTCCCCGTTCGCCGCCCACACCGCATCGCCGTCGCCCGCGAAGGCGTCGCCCGCGAACGCTTCGGCGTGATCCGTGTCGCCGGTTTCGGCATCGGCGGGCGTGTCGTCCGGCTCGCGGCCGAACGCATCCCCTTCGTCCGCGTCGTCGTCGATCCAGCGCGCCTGCCACAGCGCATCGTCATATGTCTTGCGCAGCGCGATGAACTTCGCGGGCTCGGCCTCGACGTCGATCTCCTTGAGCTTCTTCGCATAGGCGCGCTTGATCGCCCGCTCGTCACCCGTCCGGTCGATCCCCAGCGTGCTCCACGGCGGGCGGCGGCGGCTCACAGATATTGCTCGCCGTCCATCGCATCGATCGCCTTGTCGAGTTCGGCGCGCGCGTCTCGATCTCGCGCGGTCCTGCCGCGCCAGCACGCCCTCGAATTGCGCGATCCATTCGCCGACCACCTGCCGCTCGTGACCAAGGCGGTTTTCGAACAGCTGGTTGGCACGCGCCAGCGTCGCGGCGTTGGCGGCCTGATCGCGCGGGTGGATCTTCAACGCTTCGAGCAGCTGGCGGCGCTTGGCGAAATCGGCCTCGCTTTCGCGGTCTTCCTCGTCGCGGATGACGAGCTGGCGCCGCGTCCCCGTTCCCGGCACCTCGACGTCGATCTCGAGCAGCCCCGACACGTCATAGGTGAAGCGCACGTCGATCCCGATCTGCCCGCGATGATCCTTGGGCAACGGCACGTCGAGCTGCCCCAGTTTGACGTTCTGCGCGACGAAGCGCGATTCGCCCTGATAGATGCCGAAACTCACGACCTGCTGATGCGCCTCCATCGGCGAAAACACCTCGCTGCGGCTCGTCGGGATCACCGTGTTGCGCTCGATGATCGGCGCGAACAGCCCCGTCGTGATCTTGCCGCTGGCATCGCGGTGCCCGGTATCGACCCCCAGGGTAAAGGGGCAGACGTCGGTCAGCCGGATTTCCTTCAGCGCCGCGTCGCGGCTCTTCAGCCCTGCCTGCACCGCGGCGCCGAGCGCGATCGCATGGTCGGGGTTGATCTGCGCATTGGGAAAGCGCCCGAACATGCGCGTCACCGCGCGGCGGACGAGCGGCATGCGCGTCGCGCCGCCGACCATGACGATTTCGGACAAAGTGTCGGCGCGGACATTGCCGTCGCGCAGCGCGCGCAGCACCGGGTCGCGCAGCCGGTCGATCAGCGGCTGCGCGCGCTCCTCGAACGCCGCGGCGGTGATGTCGCACGCCAGCGCTTCGCCCTTCCAGACGATCTGAAACGCCGCGCCGTCGCTTTCGGAAAGCGCGCGGCGCGTGCGCTCGGCGGCAGCGCGCAGCACTTCGTCGAGCATCGCGGCCTCGGCGGGTTTCGCCTTCAGCGCGTCGCCCAGCGCATCGCGCGCCAGCGCGACGATCGCGGCGTTGAAATCCTCGCCGCCCAGCCGGTTGTCGCCCGCAGAGGCGCGGACTTCGATGACGCCGTCGAAAATCTCGACCAGCGACACGTCGAACGTCCCGCCGCCCAGATCGAAGACGAGGAAGGGCCGCTCCTCCTCCAGCTCGTGGATGCCATAGGCGAGCGCCGCCGCGGTCGGTTCGTTGATCAGCCGCTCGACCGTCAGCCCGGCCAGCTCGCCCGCGCGCCGCGTCGCCTTGCGCTGGCGGTCGTTGAAATAGGCGGGGACGGTGATGATCGCGCCCGTCACCGGCTCGCTGAGGAACGCCTCGGCATCGGCTTTCAGCGACTGCAGCACCATCGCCGACAATTCCTCGGGGCGATAGCTGCGCTTGCCGAGCTTCACCTCTTCGGCGGTCCCCATGCGGCGCTTGAAGATCGCCGCCGACAGCTCGGGGTGCGTCGCCTGCCGCTCGCGCGCGGCGATGCCGACGAGCAGCGCGCCGTCGTCGCCGACGCTCACCGCCGATGGGGTGAGCAGCTCGCCGACGGCATTGGGAATCAGTTCGGGCTTGCCGCCGCGCCACACCGCAACGGCACTGTTCGTCGTGCCGAGATCGATCCCCACCAGCATAAAGGCTTGTTCCCCCGCGCTATCCGCCCGCGACCGACCTAATCGCTGTCTGCACGGTTGAAAAGAGCATCGCGCGAGGCTCTCCAGCGATCGAAAATTTTTTCGCATCGGGCCGCTTTGCCGCCGATGCGCCGAAACCCCGCGGAATGCCTTGCCCTGTCCCCGTGAAGCGTTCATCACGCGCGACGAGACGAATCAAAATATCGACGAACCGAGTCCCTGAACTGTCATTTACCGTCTTGCATCGTTCGGCCGACGTGGCACTATAGATGGTGGGTCAAACACGGGGGCACCCCAAGAAATAGTATTCGGCTGTAAGTGGCGGATTTCCGTCGCCCATCCCATATGGGCACGGGAAAAGCCTCTCCGCGCGCCGAAAACGGGTGCAACGGGGACGGGTAAGATGCTAAGACCGGGGCTTCGTCCCGAGTCGAACAAGACAGGAACAAATCGCGCCGCGTGCGCGGTCAGATCGGGGGCGAATGGAATGGATTTTCGGGAAACGGAACGGGTGGAGACAGGCGACGTGGCGACGGTGGAACTGACGAAGACTGAGGCCCCGGCGGCATCCGAATCGAAGGGCGAATCGACGCCCGATGCGACGCCGGCGGCCAAGCTCAACGACAGCAGCGAGCCCAAGGTGCACGCGCGCCGATTCGCCATCGAAACCGACAAAAGCCGCGACGCGCTGCTCACCGACTTCGGCAAGGAAACGCTCGAAGACCGTTATCTGCTGCCCGGCGAATCGTACCAGGACCTGTTCGCGCGCGTCGCCGACGCCTATGCCGACGATCAGGACCACGCCCAGCGCCTCTACGACTATATCTCGAAGCTGTGGTTCATGCCCGCGACCCCCGTTCTGTCGAACGGCGGCACCGGCCGCGGCCTGCCGATCAGCTGCTACCTCAATTCGGTCGACGACAGCCTCGAGGGCATCGTCGGCACCTGGAACGAGAATGTCTGGCTCGCGAGCCGCGGCGGCGGCATCGGCACCTATTGGGGCGCGGTGCGCGGCATCGGCGAACCCGTCGGCCTCAACGGCAAGACCAGCGGCATCATCCCCTTCGTCCGCGTGATGGACTCGCTCACCCTCGCGATTTCGCAAGGGTCGCTGCGCCGCGGTTCGGCCGCCTGCTATCTCGACATCTCGCACCCCGAGATCGAGGAATTTCTCGAAGTCCGCAAACCCTCGGGCGACTTCAACCGCAAGGCGCTGAACCTCCACCACGGCGTGCTCATCACCGACGAGTTCATGGAGGCCGTCCGCGACGGCAAGGATTTCGACCTCCGCAGCCCGAAGGACCAGAGCGTCCGCGGCACCGTCGACGCGCGCTCGCTGTTCCAGAAGCTCGTCGAAACGCGCCTCGCGACCGGCGAGCCCTACATCATCTTCATCGACCAGGTGAACCGCATGATGCCCAAGCATCACCGCGACCTCGGCCTCAAGGTGTCGACCTCGAACCTGTGCAGCGAAATCACGCTGCCCACCGGCCGCGACCATCTCGGCAATGATCGCACCGCGGTCTGCTGCCTCTCGTCCTTGAACCTCGAAACCTGGGACGAATGGAACGGCGACAAGCAGTTCATCGAGGATGTCATGCGCATGCTCGACAATGTCCTCCAGGACTATATCGACCGCGCCCCGCCCGAAATGGCGCGCGCCAAATATAGCGCGTCGCGCGAACGCTCGGTCGGCCTCGGCGTCATGGGCTTCCACAGCTTCCTGCAGGCGCGCGGTCTGCCGTTCGAGGGCGCGATGGCCAAATCGTCGAACCTGCGCATCTTCAAGCATATCCGCGCGCAGGTCGATCAGGCGTCGATGCTGCTCGCCAAGGAACGCGGCCCCTGCCCCGACGCCGCCGATCAGGGCGTGATGGAGCGCTTCAGCTGCAAGATGGCGATCGCGCCGAACCGCTTCCCATCTCGATCATCGTGCGGCGGCACCTCGGCCTGCATCGAGCCGATCCCGGCGGAACATCTACACGCACAAGACGCTGTCGGGCTCGTTCTCGGTCAAGAACCCGTCATCTCG
>JACDQN010000486.1 GCA_015657575.1 Sphingopyxis sp. | reverse complement strand
GCGGCCCTCCACGGATGCCAACGAACGAGGGGGACCACAAGATCGATCCGGCCGAGATCGCGATCGGCGTCATCATCGGCCGGACGTCCGAATTCTTCGACTTCTTCGTCTATGCGATCGCGTCGGTGCTGGTCTTTCCGAAGCTGGTCTTTCCGCACCTCGATCCGCTGACCGGAACGCTCTGTTCGTTCGCGATCTTCGCGCTCGCCTTTGCCGCGCGCCCGGTCGGCACGATCATTTTCACCGCGATCGACCGCGCCTATGGCCGCGGCGCCAAGCTGACGATCGCGCTGTTCCTGCTCGGCGGCTCGACCGCCGCCATCGCTTTCCTGCCCAGCTATCATTCGGCCGGAATCGGCGCCGCGCTGCTGCTTGCGCTGTTCCGCATGGGCCAGGGCGTCGCGCTCGGCGGTTCGTGGGACGGGCTCGCGTCGCTACTCGCGCTCAACGCGCCCGAGAACAAGCGCGGCTGGTACGCGATGATCCCGCAGCTCGGCGCGCGCTCGGTCTGATCGTCGCCAGCCTGCTGTTCATGTTCCTGATCGCCGCGTTGCCGGCCGAGGATTTCCTCGCCTGGGGCTGGCGCTATCCCTTCTTCGTCGCCTTCGCGATCAACGTCGTCGCGCTGTTCGCACGGCTGCGCATCGTCGTGACCCCCGAATATGCCGAGCTGTTCGAGAACCGCGCGCTCGAACCCGCGCCGCTGCTCGAAACGCTGCGTTCCGAATGGCGGGTGATCGTGATGGGCGCCTTCGCTCCGCTCGCAAGCTTTGCGATGTTCCACATGGTCACCGTCTACCCGCTGTCGTGGGTGTTCCTGTTCACCGAGGAATCGCCGGTGCGCTTCCTTGTGATCGAGGCGATCGCCGCGGTCGTCGGCATACTGTCGATCATCGCCTCGGGCCTGCTCGCCGATCGCATCGGCCGCCGCACCCTGCTCGGCGCGACGGCGGCGGCGATCGCCGCGTTCAGCGGCTTCGCGCCGCAGCTGCTCGGCGCGGGTGAGGCCGGCGAAGCGGCGTTCATGATCCTCGGCTTCGCCCTGCTCGGCCTGTCCTTCGGCCAGTCGTCGGGGGCGCTGTCGGCCAATTTCCAGCCGCGCCACCGCTACACTGGCTCGGCCTTCACCTCCGACCTCGCCTGGCTGTTCGGCGCCGGCTTCGCGCCGCTGGTCGCGCTGTGGCTGTCGAGCGAATTCGGTTTGATCGCTGCTGGCGCCTATCTGCTCTCGGGCGCGCTCGGCACCCTCGCCGCGCTCTGGCTGAACCGCGAGCTCGCGCAGAATATCGAATGAGCCAGGAACGGCAGAATTACGGGCGCGAACCCGCCTGAAATTCGGCCACCAGGTCGAAACGGTCGCCGCGAAACAGCTGGCGGACATGCGTCACCGGCCGCGCGCCGCGCCACGTATCGCGCTTGAGTTCGAGGCACGCCGTCCCGCCGGCCACCGCCAGCGCGGCCGCTTCCGCCCGCGCCGCGGCCACCGCGCGGATGACATGCCGCGCCGACGTCCAGGGAATATGCGCGAGGAGCCAGGTCCCCGGTGCAACCGCGGCGAAATCGGCGTCGGCCGCCGCGGGAACCTCGGCGAGTTCGATGATGCGCGTTTCGATCGCCAGCGGCTCGCCCGCGGCAAAATGCACCCCTTCGATATGCAGCGCGGACGCCTTTTTCGCGGGCACCCGCTCGATCGCGCGCGCCTCCCAGCGATAAGCCTCGCCGCGCGCCGCTATCAGCTCGGCCAGGTCGGGGACGGTCATCACCGCCGAATGGACCGGCGGATGCGCGACGAACGTGCCCGCCTTGCGCCGCCGCTCGACAAGCCCCGCCGCCGCAAGTTCGGCGAGCGCCTTGCTCACCGTCGCGCGCGCGCAACCATAGCGCGCGGCCAGGTCCTGCTCGGTCGGCACCCGGTCGCCGGGGCGCCATTCGCCCGAGCGGATCGCCGCGGCGATCTCGTCGCGGATGCGCCGCGCCGGGTTCATGCGAGCAGCCGCGCGATGCAGCTGCGATAGGCGCTACCGATCGCCTCCGCGTCGACGTGACGCCCCTGCGCCACGCACTGCACGCCGGCGCGCCAGACGCCGTCGATCGCGCCGGCGCGTGCCGCGAAAATCCATCGGTCGAGCAAGGTCGCATCGTCGGCGCCCGCGAAGGAGGGGTGGTCGAGGTTCAGCGACACGATGTCCGCGGCATGCCCAACCGCCAGCCCCGCCGCAACGCCCAGCGCCTGCGCGCCGCCTTCGAGCGCGCGCGCAAACAGGTTCGCCCCGACGAAGGGCGACGCCTCGCCCGCCAGCAGCGCCCGCGCGCGCTGCGCCAGCCGCTGCGAATATTCGAGCGCGCGCAATTCCTGCGCCGCATCGACCAGGATATTGCTGTCGGTGCCGACGCCGAAGCGTCCGCCGGCCGCCAGATAGTCGACCGCGGGGAAAATACCGTCGCCCAGATTCGCCTCGGTCACCGGACACAGCCCGGCAACCGCGCCGCTCGCGGCCAGCCGCGGCACTTCGTGCGCGGCGAGGTGCGTCGAATGGATCAGACACCAGCGCTCGTCGACGCCGGCATGGTCGATCAGCCATTCGACCGGCCGCGCACCGCTCCATTCGACGCAATCGGCGACCTCCTTCACCTGCTCGGCCGCGTGGATGTGCACCGGCCCCGTGGGCGACATTTCGAGCAGCGCCGCAAGCTCGTCCGGCGCCACCGCGCGCAGCGAGTGCGGCGCGACACCGATATTGGCGTCGCCCTCGAGCTTCGATCGCGCGGCATCGAGCAGCATGGCAAAGCCGTCGACATCGCTCAGAAAGCGCCGCTGCCCCGAGCTCGGGGGCGCCGCGCCGAAATTGCCATGCGCATAGAAGACGGGCAGCAGCGTCAGCCCGATCCCGGTCGCCGCGCGGGCCTGCGCGATCGCCCCCGCCATCTCGGCCGGGTCGGCGTAGCGCCCGCCCGCCGGATCATGGTGCAGATAATGAAACTCGCCGACGCGGGTGAAGCCCGTTTCAAGCATCTCCGCATAAGCCTGCGCGGTGATCGCCGCGACATCCTCGGGCGTCAGCCGGTCGAGGAAGCGGTACATGATCTCGCGCCAGCTCCAGAAATTGTCGTCGGGGCGGCTGCGGCGCTCGGACAAGCCCGCCATGCCGCGCTGAAAGCCATGACTATGGACGTTGCACAGGCCCGGCAGCGCGACGCGATGCCGCGCATCTTCGGCCTCCGCCGCGACGCCGGTTTCGATCGCCGCGATCCGTCCCTCGGCGATCCGCAACCGCACGTCCCTCGCCCAGCCATTGCCGATCCACGCGCGTTCGAACCAGAGCGAAGCCATCATCCGTCCTCATATTATGTCTAGACATAATGACGCATCGGCGCGAGACTGTCCAGATGGAGCAGCGCTGGACGAACGCCCGACTCGCGACGATGGCCGGAGACGAACTCGGCCTGATCGACGATGGCGTCGTCGCTGCCGAGAATGGCCGGATCACCTACGCCGGCCCGGCGAGCGGCGCTCCCGCAGCAGCCGGTGAAGTCCATGACTGCGCGGGGCGGCTGATCACGCCGGGTCTGATCGACTGTCACACGCATCTCGTTCACGGCGGCAATCGCGCGAACGAATGGGCGATGCGGCTCGCCGGTGCCAGTTATGAGGACATCGCGCGCGCCGGCGGCGGCATCGTCTCGACGATGCGCGCGACGCGTGAAGCCAGCGAGGACGAACTGGTCGCAAGCGCCCTTCCCCGTCTCGACGCGCTGATCGCCGAAGGCGTCACGACGATCGAGATCAAGTCGGGCTACGGCCTGTCGACCGACGACGAGCTCAAGATGCTGCGCGCCGCGCGCGCGCTCGCCGATCATCGCGCGATCCGCGTCGAGCCGACCTTCCTCGGCGCGCACGCGCTGCCCCCCGAATATAAGCATGACAGCGACGCCTATATCGACCTCGTCGTCGGCGAGATGATTCCGGCCGCCGCCCCCCTCGCGACCGCGGTCGATGCCTTTTGCGAAGGCATCGGCTTCTCGCCCGCGCAATGCGCGCGCGTGATCGAGGCGGCAAAGGCGCATGGCCTGTCGGTCAAGCTCCACGCCGAACAATTGTCGGCACTCCACGGCAGCGCGCTCGCCGCGAGCCATGCCGCGCTGTCGGCCGACCATCTCGAACATGCGACCGACGACGATATCCGCGCGATGGCCGAGGCCGGCACGGTCGCGGTGCTGCTTCCCGGCGCCTATTATTTCATGCGCGAGACCAAGCTGCCGCCAGTGGGCGCGATGCGCCGCCACGGCACCCGCATCGCACTCGCGACCGACAACAACCCCGGCACCTCGCCGACGACCTCGCTGCTGCTGATGCTCAACATGGGCGCGACATTGTTCGGGCTGACCGTGGTCGAGGCGCTCCGCGGCGTGACCGTCAACGCCGCCGCCGCGCTCGGCCTGTCCGCCGAGATCGGCACGCTCGAAGCCGCAAGACCTGCG
>JACDQN010000049.1 GCA_015657575.1 Sphingopyxis sp. | reverse complement strand
GAAGTTCGACCCCGAACGCGGCTTCCGCCTCGCCACCTATGCGATGTCGGTGGATCCGCGCCTCGATCCAGGAATTCATCCTCCGCTCGTGGAGCCTCGTGAAGATGGGGACTACCGCGGCGCAGAAGAAGCTCTTCTTCAACCTCCGCCGGATGAAGAACAACCTCGAGGCATTCGAGGACGGCGACCTTTCGCCCGAACATGTCGCGAAGATCGCGACCGATCTCGGCGTCACCGAGGACGAGGTGGTCAGCATGAACCGCCGCATGGCGATGGGCGGCGATACATCGCTGAACGTCCCGATGGGCGAGGATGGCGACAGCCAGTGGCAGGATCTGCTCGGCGACGAGGGTCCGCTGCAGGACGAACGCGTGGCCGAAGCGCAGGAGCGCGACGTGCGCCACTCGCTGCTGAACGAAGCGCTCGAAACGCTGAACGAGCGCGAACGCCACATCCTGACCGAACGCCGCCTGACCGACGATCCGAAGACGCTCGAAGATCTGAGCCAGGTGTACGACGTGAGTCGCGAACGCGTGCGTCAGATCGAGGTTCGCGCGTTCGAAAAGCTGCAGAAGGCGATGCTGAAGCTGGCGGGCGACAGGCGGCTGGTGGGCGCCTGAACTTGCGCATCGCCTGCGCGCGGGCGTGACGTCCTGGTTTATTCGAATCCCCGGCTTGCCTCTCTTATCCCAGCGGCTAATTTGCCCGCATGGCAACCCGACCCCGCGCGAAGAAGCGCAAGCTCCCCTGGTATCTTCGGCCGTTCAAATGGCTGCTGTGGTTTATCGCGATCTCGGTTCTGTGGGTGCTGATCTACGCAGTGGTGCCGCCACCGGTGACGATCACGATGCTGACCGACGGCAACGGCATCACCAAGGATTGGGAAAGCCTGTCGAACATCGATCGCAATATGGTGCGCGCCGCCATCGCCGCGGAGGACGGCAAATTCTGTAGCCATGACGGGTTCGACCGCGATGCGATCGAACAGGCGATCGAGCGCAACGCGCAGGGCAAGCGCATGCGCGGCGGATCGACGATCAGCCAGCAGACCGCGAAAAACGTCTTCCTGTGGCAGGGCAGCGGCTGGATGCGCTACGTCCGTAAGGTGCCCGAGGTGTGGTTCACCTTCCTGATCGAGACGATCTGGGGCAAGCGGCGGATCATGGAGGTCTATCTCAACGTCGCGGAGACCGGCATCGGCACCTATGGCGTCGAGGCCGGGGCGCAGCGGTATTTCAAGCATGGCGCTGGCAAGCTGACGCCCGCCGAAGCCGCGCGTATCGCCGCGATCCTGCCCCTCCCCAAGAAGCGCGAGGCGATCAGTCCGTCGGGCTTCACCCGGCGGTACGGCAACTCGATCCGCGCGCGGATCGGGGTGGTCAAACGCGATGGGCTGGATAGCTGCATCTACAAGTGATCAGGACGCGACCACCGGTCATCAGTGAATGACGATCGCCGGGTCCCCAAAGGCCTTGGCGCGAAGCTTGCCGTTCTGGTTCGAGCATCCTTGAGTAGCGCCGTCCAGCCCGCCCGCGTTGTCGACCAGAGTAAGGCATGCGATCACGCGCCAATGAACCCTCGCCCCGCGCAGCGGCGGCGAAGCCAGACGGTTGAGGTCGGTCGCCAGGTTGAGCGGTTGCCGGTTGGCATCGTGAACGCCCTCGGGCCAGAGGCGCGCCGGACTATAATCGATCGACCGATTACAGAAGGGCGCCGACAGCATCCCGACCGCGGGCGGCTGCGTCGTCCCCGCCGGCCCCGGGCCCGGGCG
>JACDQN010000485.1 GCA_015657575.1 Sphingopyxis sp. | reverse complement strand
GTAGTCTGCAGCCTGCACGCCTATATGCTGCGCGTCGCGGTGCCTTACGGCACGCTCGACAGCCGGCAGATGCGTATGCTGGCGCATATCGCGCGCAAATACGACCGCGATTACGGCCATTTCACCACGCGCCAGAACCTCCAGTATAACTGGATCAAGCTGGAGGATGCGCCCGCGATCCTCGCCGACCTCGCCTCGGTCGAGATGCACGCGATCCAGACGAGCGGCAATTGCATCCGCAACATCAGCTCGGACCAGTGGGCGGGCGCTGCGGCGGACGAGATCACCGATCCGCGTCCGTGGGCCGAACTGCTCCGCCAATGGTCGAGCTTCCACCCCGAATTCAGCTATCTGCCGCGCAAGTTCAAGATTGCCGTGATCGCCGCCGAGGAAGATCGCGCGGCGATGCGCCTGCACGATATCGGCATCCAGATCGTCGAGCGCGATGGCGTCCATGGCGCCGCTTTCTACGTCGGCGGGGGGCATGGGGCCGCACCCCCGATGATCGCGCCGCTGATCAAGGACTTCGTGCCGCTCGAGGACATGCTGAGCTACGCCGAGGCGTGCCTGCGCGTCTACAACCGCTACGGCCGCCGCGACAATATCTACAAGGCGCGGATCAAGATCCTGATCCACGAGCTTGGCGCCGACGAATATCGCCGCCAGGTTGAGGAAGAGTTCGCGCATGTGAAGTCGCTGGGCATCGACCCGCCGAAGGCCGAGTTCGACCGCATCGCCGCGCAATTCGCACCGCCCGCGCTCGACGCGTCGGCGCCCGACGCCATCGACCGCAGCGATCCTGACTTCACCGTCTGGGTCGACCAGAATGTCGCCGCGCACAAGGTCCCCGGCCATGCGATCGTCAACATCAGCCTGAAGCCCGTCGGCGGCATCCCCGGCGACGCGTCGTCGGCGCAGATCGACCTGATGGCCGACCTCGCCGAAAAATACAGCCACGACGAACTGCGCGTCACCCACGCGCAGAACATCGTGCTGCCGCACGTCCGCAAGGCCGATCTCTACGCGATCTGGCAGGCACTCGATGCCGCGGGGCTCGCGACGCCGAACCTCGACCTGATCAGCGACATCATCGCCTGCCCCGGGCTCGATTATTGCAGCCTCGCCAATGCGCGCTCGATCCCGGTCGCGCAGAAGATTGCGGCGCGCTTTTCGGACCTTGGGCGTCAGAAGGAGCTCGGCGAACTCAAACTCAAGATTTCGGGCTGCATCAACGCCTGCGGGCATCACCACGCCGGCCACATCGGCATCCTCGGTGTCGACCGCAAGGGCACCGAAAATTACCAGCTGCTGCTCGGCGGATCGGGCGCCGAAGATGTGTCGCTCGGCACGATCACCGGCCCCGGCTTCGACGAGGATGGCGTCGTAGATGCGATCGAGCGCGTGACCGACAAATATCTCAGCGAGCGCAACCACGGCGAGCGTTTCGTCGACACCTTCCGCCGCATCGGCATGGCCCCCTTCAAGGAGGCGATCTATGGTTGAGCATCTGCATAGCGACGGCGAGGAACCCTGCGTCACCCTCGACGCCTTTCTGTCGCAGTCGAACGCCACCGCGGTGCGGCTCGAACCCGATGAGGATGCCCGCGCGCTGATCCCGCATCTCGACCGGCTCGCGCTGATCGAGGTCGCTTTCCCGAAGTTCCGCGACGGCCGCGGCTATTCGTCGGCGCGTATCCTGCGCGAGGCGGGCTACACCGGTGAACTGCGCGCGCAGGGCGACGTCCTCGTCGACCAGATTGCTTATATGAAGCGCTGCGGCTTCGACAGCTTCGCGCCCGAAAAGGCGCTCAACCCCGCCGATGTTGAGGCAGCGCTGACCCGCTGGCCCGAACATTATCAGGGTGCGGCCGATGGCGCGGTGCCGATCTGGAAATTGAGGCATGGCTGACGTGAAAGCCGAGCCCCGCACCCGCGACCGGATCGACGTGGCGCCGCGTTTCACGCAGGCCGATGTCATTCGCCTGAACAACCTCTTCCGCGGCCAGGACGCGACGGAGGTGGTCGCAAGCGTGATCGGCGCAGGCCTGCTCGGCGAGACCGCCATCGTCTCCAGCTTCGGCGCCGAAAGCGCGGTGCTGCTGCATCTGGTCAGCCGCGTCGCGCCCGACATGCCCGTGCTGTTCCTCGATACCGGCAAGCATTTCCCCGAGACGCTCGCCTATCGCGACGAACTCGCCGCGAAGCTCGGCCTCAACATCGTCAACCTGACCCCCGATCTCGACGATCTGGCGAAAAAGGACGCGATCGAGCTGCGCTGGTCGTACGACCCCGACGGCTGCTGCGAAATCCGCAAGGTGAAGCCGCTCGAAAAGGCGCTGACCGATTTCGACACCTCGATCACCGGCCGCAAGGGCTTCCAGTCGTCCACGCGCACCGG
>JACDQN010000484.1 GCA_015657575.1 Sphingopyxis sp. | reverse complement strand
GCTTTGACGCGGCCCCTCCCCCCCACCACGCGCTTCGCGCGCGCGGTCCCCTCCCCCACTCGCTGCCCCGAAGGGCAGCCTGTCCTGAGCGGCCGGCCTACCGGCCAGCCGAAGGGCGACAGGGAGGATCGGCTTCAAACCGCCTCGCTCGCCCGATACCGCTCGGCCACATCGCGCCGCGAAAGGTTCGGCCCCATCGCCAGCCGGGCGGCGTAATAGGCCTTCCACTGGCCTTCGTCGGCGAGCGGCGGGATCGTGACTTCCTCACCGCGATCGAGCCCCGTCAGTGCCGCGTCGACGAGGTCGTCCGCGCTCATCACCATCTCGGCCGGAAACGCATCGATATCCTTGCCCGACCGTTCCCAGATCTCGGTGCGCGTCGCGCCGGGGAGAACGGCCTGGACATGGAACCCCTTCTCGCGCCCGTTTACGGCGAGCGCGTGGCTGAGGTTGAGCAGAAAGGCTTTCGAACCGCTGTACACGCCCTCGAACTGTTCGGGCGCCAGCGCGAGCACCGAGGCGATGTTGACGATCGCGCCCTTGCCGCGTGCGCCAAATGCCTTGCCGGCCGCGATTGCGAGCCGCGCCGCGGCGGTGATGTTGAGCGCGATGATCGCCTCGATCTCGGACGCGCTGTTTTCGAGCGTACCGCCGTTCAGCGACATGCCGGCATTGTTGACGAACAATGTGATCGCCGCATCGTCAATCAGGCGCTGTTCAATCCGGGTGACATCGTCGCTCTTGGTCAGGTCGCGCGATCACATCGACCGCGACGCCGGTTTCGGCGCGCAGCTTCGCGGCAAGCTCCTCCATCTGCCCCGCATTGCGAGCCACAAGGATCAGGTCGTGTCCGCGCTTCGCGAGGCGGTCGGCATAGACGGCGCCAAGGCCGGTGGAAGCGCCCGTAATCAGGGCCGTTCCGTTGGGAATCGTCATTGTCATTCTCCTTTGCAGGCGGCCCTGATGTGGGTCACTTGCAAAATGATAGTGACTGCCCCATATGCGTTCAATGGCTACGGACGAAAATATTTTGGGGACCTGCCCCGTCGACCGCGGACTGATGCGCATTGGCGACCGCTGGAGCATGCTGGTGCTGCGCGATATCGAGCGCGGGCTGACGCGCTACGAGCAACTGCGCACCGGCCTGGGTATCGCGCCGAACATCTTGTCGCGGCGACTGTCGGCGCTGGCCGAGGCGGGCTTGATCGAGAAGCGCCGCTACAGCGCGCGCCCTCCGCGCGACGAATATCTGCTCACCGACGCGGGGCGCGATTTCCTGCCGATCCTGATGGCGATCGGGGCGTGGGGCCGCAAATATAATGGCGCCGGCGCGCTCAGCCGCCACCTCGACGCCGCGACGGGCGAGGCCGTGCGCCCGGTCGTCATCGACGCCAACACCGGCGCACCGATCGGCTCGCGCCCGCTGAAGTTGGAATATCCGGAGTGACTCCCTCTCCCCTTGAGGGAGAGGGCAGCGAGACTTGCGAGCTTGCTCGCTAGTCGCAGCGGGTGAGGGCAGCGCGGCCCGCTATTTATACATCCCCTCGCGCAAATTGATCCCGTGCTCGATCCATATTTTGAGCGCGCACAGCATCTGCGACCAGCCTTGGCAATTGCCGTACGAGGCGCCGAGCGCGCCCTGATTCTCGCGCCAGCCTTCCTCGGCGATCTCGACGAGCGTGCGGCCGTCGTCGAGCGCTTTGAAACTCATCGTCACGCGCGTGCGGTAATCGGCGTCCTTCGGCTCGCTGCCCTCGACATTGTGCGCCTCGCCTTCGCTCGCCTGCCATTCGAGGATGATCTTCTCGTCGGGCACGACCGCGATCACATACACGGGAAACGCACCCGGAAAATCGTGAAAGTCCCACTCCACCGTTGCCCCGGTCTCGAGCCGCCCTTTCGCGCCGCCGGTCGTGAAATAATGCGACAGTTTTGCCGGATCGGCGACTGCCTCGAACACCTCGTGCACCGGTTTCGCGATCCGCGCTGCGACCCTGAATTTCAGCTCCATCGACACTCTCCGCTTGATTCCCCGTCATTATGTTATATATTTATAACATGTCAATCCACGCCAAATATGACAAGGTTTTCAAGGCCCTGTCGTCGCATGTCCGCCGCCAGATCCTCGACGACCTCAAGGATCAGCCGCTGACCACCGGCGCGCTGTGCGGCAACTTCATGCATCTCGACCGCTGCACCGTGATGCAGCATCTGAAGGTTTTGGAGGACGCAGGCCTCGTCATCGCCGAACGCCGCGGCCGCGAACGGTGGAACCATCTCAACGCGATGCCGATCCAGGACATTCACGACCGCTGGATCGGCCCCCACGCCGCGGCAGCAACCGCGCAGTTGGCGCGGTTCAAGCAGGCGGTCGAGGCGCAGTGATATCGATGGGGATGGTTCGGCTGCTAGCGGCCGTTAGCAGCCTGTTTCGGATGGACCGGAAACGGATCGACGTTGAATGCCGCATCCCCGAGCGAAGACGAGGGGCTATGCCGAGCGAAGTCGAGGCAGCAGCGTCGCAGGTTCTCGCTTCGCTCGAACAAGCCCCTCGTCTTCGCTCGGG
>JACDQN010000483.1 GCA_015657575.1 Sphingopyxis sp. | reverse complement strand
TCAAAGATCGATCATTTTGCCGGCTGAGTAACCCGTTCAAGGCTCAAACCTACAAGTGCTAACGATAACGAAGCACTCGCTCTTGCTGCCTAACCGATAAGCCTCACGGCCTAAGGTTAGACAAATAGAACGCGGTTCGGACCGAACCGGGCAACAGAATCGGATACCAGCGGCTGGGGACGAGCCGGGCAACAGAATCGTCCCACCTTCTTGTCCTGCATGAAAAGGGAGCGGCGAACCGCTCCGTTCCCGATCGTTCCCGATCGTCGCCGTGTCAGCTACCCTGCGGGGCAAAAGAGCTGCTGTCGACGCGCAGATTGTTCTGCACATGCTTCACGCCCGATACGGCGTCGGCCAGATCTTCGGCGCGGCGCTTGTCGCTCTTGCTGTCGACCGTGCCGTCGAGCGTCACTTCGCCCGCCGAAACCACGACCCCGATACGCGAAGCATCGACCCAATAATCGTCGGTCAGCCGGTCGTTCACATCCTCGCGGATGCGGTCGTCCGAGCGCACATAGTCGGTCGGCCCACGTCCGCGATGGTCGCGATCGCGGCGGCGCTGGGCCTCTTCGTCGCCGAACCAGGACAGCACCTCGTCGCCTGCGCGCTCGAAGAAGCCGCGCTGATTGTGATCGCTCGGCGCGTAGCCGCCACGATCATAGGTCGATCGGCCGAAATCGGCGCTCGCATAGGGAATATAGGTTGGGAAGCCATAGGGGTCGGCATAGCTCATCCAGGTCCCGAACCGCGCGCGGTCACGGTCTGCGCGTTCGCGGCGGCTGCGATCATCGGCTTCGTCGCGCGACGCACGGTCATAATCGTCGCGGCTCCTGCTGCGATAGTCGCGATGGCGGTCGTCGCTCGCGAAATCGCGCGGGTGGCGCGCCGAATAATGGCTGCGCTCGGTGCGCTCGCGGCCGGCGAAACGATCGCCGCCATAACGGTCGCCGCGCGGATCGGGCCCGGCTTCGCCATAGCCGCCATAGGCATGGCTGCCCTGGCCGCCGCGGTCCCAGCCGTAAAGCGGTGTCGATTGCGTATCGCCGTCGCGTTCGATTTCGTCGTCGCGATCGCGGCCCGGTCTGCCTATAGCGGTCCACTGTCCATCTCCTCGTCCCCGGGGATTGAGCAGCTGGCAGGCGCCCGGGGGACGACGCCCCCAGCCTGCCCGATCGACGCGCACGCGCGCCGCAAGTTCCAAATTCTTCGACGAAACGAGTGAAATGAATGGCGTCCGCGCTTGGAGTTCCTCAGTGCGCGCTTTCGCAGTGGCGGTGATCGCCGAGCGCCTCGATCACGCGGCAATCGCCCGCCAGCCCGCCGCGGCAACGGCCGATGATCCGCGACAGTTCATCGCGGAGCGCCGAAAGCTGGACGATCTTTTCCTCGACCTGTTCCAGATGCCGCGTCGCGATACGGTCGGCGTCGCCACAGTCGCGGTCAGGATGATCCGACAGGTCGAGCAGCGAACGGATTTCCTCGATCGTGAATCCAAGCTCGCGCGAATGGCGCACGAAGCTGAGGCGCGCGCGGTGCGCATCGTCATAACTGCGGTAATTGGCCGCAGTGCGGTGCGGGGCGGGGAGGAGCCCGATCCGTTCATAATAGCGGATGGTTTCGATATGGGTGTCGGTGGCACGCGACAGCTCGCCGATTTTCATCGCTTGACCCTGTAGTTGATACAGAGTGCATATAGGAAGCCGACTCGAAGAGCCAAGGGCCCGGTGACGAAGGAGGTTTCGGCGATGGCCGATCAATGCTGCGCGGGAAAAAGCGGCAAGACCGCGCTGAACGATCCCAGGTGGCGGCGCGTGCTGTGGATCGCGCTGCTGATCAATGCCGCGATGTTCGGCGTCGAGATCGTCGCGGGCGTCGCGGCGGACTCGCGCGCGCTGCAGGCCGACGCGCTCGATTTCCTGGGCGACGCGGCCAATTATGCGATCAGCCTCGGCGTGGCGGGCATGGCGCTGGCGTGGCGTGCGCGCGCTGCGCTGCTCAAGGCGGCGACGATGCTGATGTTCGGGCTTTATGTGTTCGGGTCGACTTTGTGGGGGTTTATCGCCGGTAGCGCGCCGCACGCCGAGACGATGGGGGTCATCGGCGCGCTGGCGCTGGCGGCCAATCTCCTCGTCGCGCTGATGCTCTATCGCTATCGCACCGGTGATGCGAACATGCGGTCGGTTTGGATCTGTTCGCGGAACGACGCGATCGGTAATCTGGCGGTGCTTGCGGCGGCGCTGGGGGTGTTTGGGACGGGACAAGGCTGGCCCGATCTGGTCGTTGCGGGGATCATGGCCGGGCTTGCCATTTGGGGCGGCGTCGAGGTGTTCCGGCAGGCGCGTGGCGAACTGGCCACAATCAGGCCCGGGGTCGCCTAAAGCGCGGCGGTCGCCGCCATCACTTGGTGGCCGTTGCCGGCGAAGGCGGCGAGTTCGATGTTGGCGAAGGTGCCGCGCAGCGTGAGGTGGAGCTCCTCGCCGCAGATGGCGGGCAACGTGCCACGAAAATCGAATTTTTTCAAATGGTTATCGCCGAAATGGCGCTGCGCTAGGTCGAGCAGAAGCGTCGCCGTCAGGGGGCCGTGGACGACGAGGCCGCGGTAGCCCTCTTCCTCTGTCGCATAGGGCAGATCATAGTGGATGCGGTGGCTGTTGAAGGTCAGCGCCGAGTAGCGGAAGAGCAAAGCCTCCGACGGGACGAGCATCCGGTGCGCGTCCCAGCCCGATGCGTCGAAGTTGCCACTTGCCGGCGGCGGGGCGGGCGGCGCTCCGGCGGGGGCGGGTTCGCGGAAGACGATCGACTGGATTTCGCGCACCGCGAGTTCGCCGTCGCCGTGGGTTTCATGGGCGACTTCGGCGAAGACGAGCTTGCCGGAGCCGCCCTGCTTTTCGGTGATCGAGACGACGCGCGAGCTGCGCATCACCGACTGGCCGGGGCGCAGCGGCGCGACAAATTCGACCTTGCTCGCGGCCCACATGCGGCGGGGCAGGGGGATGGGCGGCAGGAAGCTGTCGTCGCTGTTCTCGCGCACCGGATGACCGTCGGCGCCGAGGATCGCGGTCGGCGCGTCGGGCAGGCAGAGACACCAGTGATAGGCCTGCGGGACGCTGCCGTCGGTCGGCGCGGCGCGGTCGAGCGTCGCGAGCCAGCGTTTGACGGCGGCGGGGTCGACATGGTCGTGGCGGACATCCTCGCGGCCGATCCAGCTCTGCCAGTCGTTCGTAATTTGGGCGCTCATCAATTGCGTCCTCCGGTCAGCCCGCGCGCGATCACCTGCGCCTGAATCTCCGCCGCGCCCTCGAAGATGTTGAGAATGCGCGCGTCGCAGAGGATGCGGCTGATCTCATATTCGAGCGCATAGCCGTTGCCGCCATGAATCTGCAGCGCGGCGTCGGCGTTCGACCAGGCGGCGCGCGCGCCGAGCAGCTTCGCCATGCCCGCCTCGATATCGCAGCGCTTGCCCTTATCCTTGGCGCGCGCGGCGGCGTAGCTCAGTTCGCGCGCCATGACGAAATCGACGAGGCTCATCGCGAGCTTGTCCGACACGCGCGGGAAATGGACGATCGCCTTGCCGAACTGTTTGCGGGTCAGCGCATAGTCGAGCCCGAGTTCGAGCGCGCGGCGCGCGACACCCACGGCGCGGGCGGCGGTCTGGACGCGGGCGCCCTCGAAGGTACGCATGAGCTGTTTGAAGCCTTGGCCCTCTTCGCCGCCGAGCAGCGCGTCGGCGGGTGCCGCAAGCCCCTCGAACTGCAGAGCATATTCGCGCATCCCGCGATAGCCGAG
>JACDQN010000482.1 GCA_015657575.1 Sphingopyxis sp. | reverse complement strand
GTCATGGACCCCGGATCAAGTCCGGGGTGACGATGATTGGTAGGGCAGCTTTCGCAACCGGTCGTCAGACGGCGCGGTTGGACCAGATCGAAAGGCCCGCCCTCCGGATGGAGGGCGGGCCTTTTGCGTTATTTGGGTGGCGCCTCAGCCCTTTTCGGGCGGTGCGACCGTGATCCGTACCCGCTCGCCCGAATTGCCGGGGAAGCCGGTGAACATCGCCTCGACGAGGTTCGGGACGATCGCCTGCAGATTATTGTCGCGCGACTGCGCCTCGGCATGGCCCTCGAACAGGCGCGATCCATCGGCGGCGCGGTTGATCTGGAGGTTCAGGCCGCTGGTGTAGACGGTATAGCTGCTGACGTCGTTATAGCCCCAGCCGGGCCCGAAGCCGCCCCACATGAAGGGGTCGCGATAGCCGTAGACGAAGCGGCGGCCGCCGCGGCCGCGCACGATCACCGGCGGGCCATAGAAGCCGCGGCCATAATAGCCGCCGTACCAGGGATCGCCGAAGCCGGGGCTCGACACGACGCGCTCGCGGCCCTTGTCGACGCCATAATCCATGCGCACGATCATGTCGGGACGTTCGCCGTTCGCTGCCGGGCGATAGCCGTAGCGGGTGAGTTCGCCCGACACGATGTTCGCATATTGACCGAATTCGATCCCGCCCGCGAGATTGGGGTTGCCCGCCTCGACGACGAAGCTCTGGCCCTGCGGCGCCGGAAGCTGCGTCTGGAAGCGCGAGACATTGGCCTTGAAGGGTGTCGCGCAGCCGGCGAGCGCGAGGGCCGCGCCCGTGATGGCGGCCAGGCCCAGTCGCCGGAAATTGATCTTGCTCATCGTCTTGGCTCCGTGATTCGGGGGCGCGTACGTGCCGCTCTCTTACCATAGACTATGCCGGCGCGACTTAACCTTGGTTGAACCCGGTTCGTCGCACAAAGCGCTCCGCCGTCCAATATGGGGCGGCGAAAGCCCGAAACAAGATTTTTCGTACCGCGGCCGGAGGTTTAGCGGCACATCCCCAGCGCCGCATAGGCGGCGTCGAGCGTTGGTTTGGCGAGCGCGGCGGCGCGGGCCGCGCCTGCTTCGAGCGCGGCGTCGATCGCCGCCGGATCGGCCTTGAGCGCGTTCAGCCGCGCCGCGATCGGGCGCAGCGTCTCGACGAGCAATTCGCCGAGCGCGGGCTTGAAGGCGCCGAACCCCTGCCCGGCGAAGCGTGCGAGCACCTGATCGACGCTTTCGTCGGCCATCGCGGCATAGATCGACACGAGATTCCGCGCCTCGGGCCTTCCTTCGAGGCCTTCGGCTTCGGAGGGCAGCGGTTCGGGGTCGGTCTTGGCCTTGCGGATCTTCGCCATGATCGTGTCGGGATCGTCGACGAGGTTGATGCGGCTCGCATCGCTCGGGTCCGATTTCGACATCTTCGCCGATCCGTCGCGCAGGCTCATGATCCGCGCCGCGGTCGGCGGGATCGTCGGCTCGGGCAGGGTGAAGGTTTCGGTCCCGGTGTCGAGGTTGAATTTGGTCGCGATGTCGCGGGCGAGTTCCAGATGCTGTTTCTGGTCGTCGCCGACGGGGACGTGCGTCGTCTGATAGAGCAGCACGTCGGCCGCCTGCAGCACCGGATAGGCGTAGAGGCCGACGCTGGCGCCCTCGCGGTTCTTGCCCGACTTTTCCTTGAACTGCGTCATGCGATTCAGCCAGCCGATGCGCGCGGTGCAGAAGAGCAGCCACGCGAGTTCGGCATGCGCGGGCACGCGCGCCTGGTTGAACAGGATAGCCTTTTCGGGGTCGATCCCGCCGCCATCAGCGCCGCCGCCATCTCGCGCGTGTTGGCGGTCAGCTCGGCGGGGTCGTTGTGGACGGTGATCGCGTGCAGGTCGGCGAGGAAATAGAGCTTCTCGCCCGGCATCTCGTCCTGCATGCGCACCCAGTTGCGGATCGCGCCCAGATAATTGCCGAGGTGCAAATTTCCGGTGGGCTGGATGCCCGATAGCGTCCGCATGTCTTACTCCTGAGTTTCGGCAGCTTTGCCGCGCCGCCGCGTGAGCATGCGAACCAGATCCTTGTCAAGCGCGCCGACCAGGAAGGCGACCGCGAAAAAGACGCCGCCGCCGGCGAGGCAGAGCGCCGACAGCGACCAGATGCGCTCGATCACCGAGCCTGCGTAATAAGGCGCCATCATCGGCATCAAATACCAGAGCAGCGCCGCCATCGCGGCGACCGCGACGCACTGGCGCGCGATCCGCCCCGCGAGCTTCGCGGTAAAATGGAACCAGCCGCGGCGATGCAGGATGATGTAGAGCAAAAGGCAGTTGATCGACGCCGAGACCGCGGTCGCGCCCGCAAGCCCGACGATGCCGTAGCGCTCGACGACATAGAGGTTGATCGCGATATTGACGATCAGCGAGGCGAGCGCGGTCCATACGGGCGTGCGCGTATCCTCGCGGGCGAAGAAGCCCGGGTTCAATATCTTGACGATCACATAGGCAGGAAGGCCCGCGACGAGCGCCATGACGATCTGCGCCATGATCGCGCCGTCGGCGGCGGTGAATTTGCCGCCGACGAAAAGGCCGCGGTGAAGGCGGGCGCGCAGATCGCGAGCGCGGCGGCGGCGGGCAGGGTGAGCAGGGTCGCGATCTCGAAGGCGTTGCTTTGCAGCCGCTGCGCCTCCGAGGCGTCGCCGCTGTGGATATGGCGCGACAGCATCGGCAGGATCGCGGTGCCGAGCGCGATGCCGACGATACCGAGCGGCAGCTGGTTCAATCGGTCGGCGAGCCTTGAGCATGGGTCAGCGAGCCCTGCGGCAGCGAGGTGGCGAAG
>JACDQN010000481.1 GCA_015657575.1 Sphingopyxis sp. | reverse complement strand
CCATGTCGGCGATCAGCGCATCGGCGTCGGCGGGGCGCGGCGTGGTGAGAGTTTCGGCGGTCATGGCGCCGCCCTATCATGCTTTGCGCAGGCCGCGAAAGTCCCGTTGCACCACGCCGCGCGCGCCTCTAGTCAGGGCGCCATGAGCGGGGACATCGAAGGCATCGGAGCGGCGGTGACCGCCGGATTGGCGGGGCGCGCGGTCGAACCGCACCATGGCGGCAGCGCGGCGGCGCGCGAAGGGGCGCGCTGCCTCAACTGCGGCACCAGCCTCGCCGGGTCGCACTGCCATCATTGCGGCCAGCGCGCCGACGTGCACCGCAGCTTCGGTGCGATCGGGCACGACCTCGTCCATGCGATCTTCCATTTCGAGGGCAAGATCTGGAACACCCTGCCGCTGCTCGCCTGGCGGCCCGGCGACCTCACGCGGCGCTATATCCACGGCGAGCGTGCGCGTTTCATCTCGCCGCTGGCGCTGTTCCTGTTCGCGGTCTTCCTGACCTACGCGGTGCTCGCGATGGTCGGCAGCGGCGGCGGCGTCGGCGAAGGAATCTCGAAGGTCGCGGCCGAACAGACGCGCACGACGGCGATCAAGGACAGCTTGCAGGCCGAGGTCGACCGGATCGACGCCGAACTCGCGAAACAGGACATCTCGGCCGCCAGCCGGCGCGAGTTGGAGACCGAGCGCGACGTGTTGCAGAAGAGCGCCGACTATCTCGGCGTCGCGCGCGCGCGCAGCAAAAGCGAACGGGCGTCCGATCGCGCGGCGGGGCCGCCGGTTCTGGAGGATCCGGCGGCGCAGGTACGGACAAGCGCCGACTTCATCTCGCAGAACAAGTTCGATACCGGGGTGCCCTTCATCGACCATGGGCTGAAGAAGGCGTTCGCGAACCCCGCGCTCGTGCTCTATAAATTGCAGGCAAACGCCTATAAATTCGCCTGGGCGCTGATCCCGCTGTCGCTGCCCTTCATGTGGCTGCTCTTTCCGTTCAGCCGCCGCTTCCACACCTACGACCATTTCGTCTTCGTCACTTACTCGATCTCGTTCATGCTGCTGCTGTTCGTCGTCGTGCGGCTGCTCAACCTGACGGCCGTGGGCGAGGTCGCGACCTTTTTTGCGATGTTGTACGTGCCGTTCCACATGTACCGGCAGCTGCGCGGCGCCTATCGCTCGTCGCGCTTCGGGGCACTGGTGCGCGCGACTTTGCTTCTTTTTTTCAGCCTGTTCGCGGTGATCTGGTTCATGCTGCTGCTGCTCGCGCTCGGAATCAGCGGATAGGCGCGAAGCTGTAACAAAGACCGGCCACAGACCCGGCGACGCGGGAGGATATGCGATGCATCAGCTGTGGAACGAAATCGATCGCCGTTTGCTCATCAAGCTCGGCACCGCGGGGCTTGCGGCGCTGTCGCTGCCCGGCGCTGCGGCCGCGGCGATGGCGCAGGGTTTCACCCACGGCGTCGCGAGCGGCGAGCCGGGTCCCGATTCGGTGCTGCTGTGGACGCGCTATGCCGCCGCCAGCGACGCGACGCTGACGGTCGAACTGTCGGAGAGCGCCGATTTCACAAAGGTCGCCGCAGGCGGTCGCGTCGTCGCGGCGGGCGCCCGCGACCATACCGCGAAGATCGTCGTCGACGGGCTGAAACCCGGCCGCTGGTATCATTACCGCTTCATCGCACCCGACGGCAGCAAGTCGGTTACCGGCCGCACACGCACGCTGCCCGAAGACGCGACCAGGGCCTTCACGCTCGCGCTCTTCTCCTGCTCGAACCTGCCCTTCGGCTGGTTCAACGCCTATGGCCATGCCGCGGCGCGCGGCGACATCGACCTCGTCGCGCATGTCGGCGACTATCTCTACGAATATCCGGCGGGCGACTATCCTTCGGCGAAGCAGGCGCTGCCGGGGCGCGAGATCCAGCCGGCGCATGAGATCGTTGCGCTCGCCGACTATCGCCTCCGCTATGCGGCCTATCGCGCCGACCCCGACCTCCAGAAACTGCACCAGATGTTCCCGATGATCGCGCAGTGGGACGATCATGAATTTGCGAACAACGTCTGGAAAGGCGGCGCCGAAAATCACAACGAGGGCGAGGGCGAGTGGGGGGCGCGCATGGCCGCCGCCGAACAGGCCTATCGCGAATGGATGCCCGTCGCCGACACGCGCTGGCGCGACTATCAGGTCGGCGATCTGGCGACGATCTTTCTTCCCGAAACGCGCGTCACCGCCCGCGACCACCAGTTCGAGATCGACGAAATCATCGCCGGCGGCGGCGATGCCGCGGCGAAGCTCAAGAGTTTTGCCGAGACGGGCTATCGCGACCCGACGCGCCAGATGCTCGGCGCCGAGCAGGAAAAATGGCTGTTCGACGGATTCGCCGCCTCGACCAAGGCGGGAACGCGCTGGCAGGTCTGCGCGCAGCAGGTGGTGATGGGCACGCTCTTCACTCCGCCCGAAGTGCGCGACTGGTTCGGCGGCGAACAGCCCGACTATATCCGCCGCCGCGTCGAGGCGGGCCAACTCGCGGCAAAGGCCGGGCTGCCGCTCAACCTCGACGCGTGGGACGGCTATCCAGCGGCGCGCGGCCGCCTGCTCGCCGCCGCGCAGCGCGCCGATGCCGATCTCGTCACGCTGACCGGCGACACGCACAACGCCTGGGCCTTCGACCTGGCCGAGGACGGCCGGCCGGCGGGCATCGAGATCGCGGGGCAAAGCGTCACCTCGCCGGGCTATGAGGGCTATATCAAGGGCGTGACCGACGAGGCGCGCGTCACGGCGCTGCGCCGTTCGTCGCCGCAGCTCCAATGGGCGAACACCCAGGATCGCGGCTATGTGACCGTGCAGCTGACGCCTGATCGGGTGACCGCCAACTGGCACAGCGTCGAGACGATCCGCGCCCGCTCGCTCGCACTCAAGGGGACGCACAGCATGACCGCCGCGCGCGGCCGCCGCGCGTATGACGTCGCCTGATCGCAATCGACGCCGTCAGCTGTAAGGCGGCGTGTCCTCGAATTCGTCGAACCAGGGGTAGTCGTCGGCGACGCTTGCGGTGAAATGCGGCGTGCGCTTTTCGAGAAAGCTGGTCACCCCTTCGGCCGCATCGGGGCCGCGTCCGCGCGCAAAGATCACGCGGCTGTCCCAGCGGTGCGCGCTGATCGGATGCGGCGCCCCCAGCATGCGCCACAGCATGTGGCGGGTCAGCGCGACCGAGACCGGGGCGCTATGGTCGGTCATCTCGCGCGCCTTGGCGATGGCGGCGTCGATCAGCGCGCCCGGGGCGTGGACCGACTGGACGAGCCCTTTTTCCTGTGCTTCGGCCGCCGAGATCAGGCGCCCGGAATAGCAAAGATCGACCGCATTCGCGATGCCGACGAGCCGCGGCAGGAACCAGCTCGATGCGGCTTCGGGGACCAGGCCGCGGCGTGCGAAGACGAAGCCATAGCGCGCGGTGTCGCTCGCGAGGCGGGCGTCCATCGGGAGCGTCATCGTCGCGCCGATACCGACAGCGGCGCCGTTGATCGCGCCGAGCACGGGCTTTTTCGCCGCGAAGATGCGCATCGACACGCGTCCGCCGCCGTCCTGCACCAGCGGGTGCGACCAGTCGATCGTCCCATCCTCGGCAACCGGGCTGCCCGACGTATCGCCATGCTTGTCATAGTCGAAGGTCGAGGCCCCGGCGCTCAGGTCGGCGCCCGCGCAATAGGCCTTTTCGCCATGGCCGGTGAAGATGACCGCGCGAACGGCGTCGTCGGCGTCGCAATCGTCGAGCGCGGCGATGATCTCGTCCATCATTTGCGCGGTGAAGGCGTTCATCCGCTCGGGCCGGTAGAGCGTCAAAAGAGCGATGCCCTCATGCTTGTCGAGGCGAATCTGTTCGAAGCTCATCTCACTCTCCTGCTGGCTTGCCGTTACGGCCATCGTTGCAAGCGCCGCGTGCGAAGGCAAGCTCTAGTTTACGTAAGCGTAAAGATAGCCGGGGATGACGTGTGGTTTCTTTGCCGCTATAGGCGCCCCGACCGCCCCGGCGCTGCGTCTCTCCCGTGAGTCGTTCCCGCCGGGGCCATTCATTTGGTTCCGACAGAAAGTAAGCGCCCATGGCCCGTCGCCGCCAGATATACGAAGGCAAAGCGAAGATCCTTACGAGGGTCCCGAACCCGGCACGCTGATCCAATATTTCAAGGATGACGCCACCGCGTTCAACGCACAGAAGCGCGGGACGATCAACGGCAAGGGCGTGCTCAACAACCGGATTTCGGAGCATGTCTTCACGCTGCTCGGCAACATCGGCGTGCCGACGCACTTCATCCGCCGCCTCAACATGCGCGAACAGCTGATCCGTCAGGTAGAGATCGTGCCGATCGAGGTGATCGTGCGCAACGTCGCCGCCGGTACGCTGTCGAAGCGCCTCGGCATCGAAGAAGGCACGCAGCTGCCGCGCACGCTGATCGAATATTGCTACAAGGATGATGCGCTCGGCGATCCGCTGGTGGCCGAGGAGCATATCGCCTGCTTCAACTGGTGCAGCCAGGACGAACTCCACGACATCCAGGACATGGCGATCCGCATCAACGATTTCATGAGCGGCATGTTCGCTGCGGTCGGCATCCGCCTGATCGACTTCAAGCTCGAGTTTGGGCGGCTG
>JACDQN010000480.1 GCA_015657575.1 Sphingopyxis sp. | reverse complement strand
CGCGAGATGCACCGACGCCGACGAACATTTCGACGAAAGTCCGAACCCGAAATGGTGAAGAAGGGAACGCCCGCTTCTCCCGCAATCGCGCGAGCCAGCAGCGTCTTGCCGGTACCGGGCGAGCCGACGAGCAGCGCGCCCTTCGGGATCTGGCCGCCCAGCTTCGAAAATTTGGTCGGGTCCTTCAGGAACTCGACGATTTCCTCAAGCTCCTCGCGCGCCTCGTCGATGCCCGCGACGTCGTCGAAGGTCACGCGGCCCTGCTTTTCGGTGAGCATCTTGGCGCGCGACTTGCCGAAGCCCATCGCGCCCGAGCCATTGTTCTTCTGTACCTGGCGGAAAACGAAGAAGGCGATGCCGAGAATCAGGACGAAGGGCAGCGACTGGATCAACAGATAAACCCAGATATTGCCCGCTTCGGTCGGCTTGCCGTCATATTTGACGCCATGTTCGTTGAGCAGCTTGAGCAGTTCGGGGTCGCGGACGACGTTGGCGGTGAAGCGGTCGCCGTTCGACAGCGTGCCGGACAGCTTGTCGTCCGAAAGCACGACGTCCTTGACGCTGCCTTCCTCGACCTTCTGACGGAATTCCGAATAGGCAAGCGCATTGCCTGCAGGCTGCGACGCGCCCCCGAACATCGAGGCGACGAGGAGCATGGCGAGCAGGATGCCGCTCCAGATCATCACGCTCTTCATCCAGGGGTTGCCCTGCGGTTCCTTGTCGTCCTGCATCGGAATCTTTCCAAACTTCGCGCCTATTCGCGCAGCAATCCCGATAATGTAGGATAATCGGGTTAAATGACAATGAGCCAATCGGCCCTATTTATGCGCTTTTCTGCGCGGGGCGGGCGAAATGCGCCAGATCGTGCCTTCGAGGCCGCGGACCGCGTCGATCAGCAGCGCGCCGACCATCGCCCGGCGTCCGCTGCGCATCGCCGCGATCACGCCGTCGAGCGAGGCGCCGCGCAGCGCGAGGCCGGGATCGTTGGCGCGCAGCCGCTGGGTGACGATACGGCGGAAAATCTCGCCCGGATAGCCGTCGTCGCGGATGACGGCGATCTCCGATGCGTCGGGCCACGAAGCGATCAGCCGCTCGACCGCCCAGTCGAGCGCCGTGTCGGCGTCGGCCAGCCAGTCGGCCGATTTAGCGGCCGATTCGGGGTCGAGCAACGTCTGCGACTGCAGCGCCCGGCGCAGGCGCGCGCGGTCGAAACGGTCGTTGCTGTTCGACGGATCGTCGACGAAGGGCAGGTCGTGCTCGAGCGCCAGCGCCACCAGTTCGCTGCGCCGCCAATGGAGCAGCGGGCGCAGGATCAGCCCGTTGCGCGCGCGGATCGCCGCGAGCCCGCCGACGCCGCTGCCGCGGTTCAGCCGCATCACGATCGTTTCGAGCTGGTCGTCGGCATGGTGCGCGGTGACAATATGATCGAGCCCGTTCGCCTCGCGCCATTGTTCGAGCAGCCGATAGCGCTGCACGCGCGCCGCGGCCTGCAGCGACCCGCGGATCGGTTCGGGCGGCTGGAGCGTCGAATGGGGAATATGCTCGCGCGCGCAGAAGCCGCGACCATGCGCGCTTCCTCGTCCGATCCCTGCCTTAACCCGTGATCGACCGTCGCCGCCCAGACCTGGCCGGGCAGCAAACTCGCCATCAGCCAGAGCAGCGCCATGCTGTCGGGACCGCCCGACACCGCGATGCCATAATGCGGGCGCTGCCAGTCGGTACCGACGACCGACGCGAGGTCGCGGCCGAGCCGGTCGACCGCGGCGTCGGCGTCAGCAGCCTGCTTTTGCTTTTGCGGCGGCTGCATCGGTCCTCACATCCTGCGGCGCCTTGTCGCCATAGACGTCCTGAAGTTCGCGGAAGGCCTTGCAGGCATCGGCCTTGCGGCCGAGCTTGTCGAGCGCGACGCCCATATACATCAGGCTGTGCGGCGCGCGCGCGCCGCTCGGTCGGTCCTTGTAATTGTTATAGAAAGCAACCGCGGCCAGGCTGGGCTTGCCTTCGTCGAGATAGGCGCGGCCGAGCAGATTCTGCGCGAAGCTCGCTTGACTGCTGCTCGGCCATTTGGTGACGACCTGCTTCAGCTGCGCCTGCGCTTCGGGGTAGAGCTTCGCTTCCCAGAGGCGGTAGCCATAATCATAGGCGTCCTTGGTCTCGTTGCCGCTCGATGGAATTTCGACCTTCTTGACCAGAGCGAGCCGGGCCGCGTCGGGTGCGGCGGGCTTTGCCGCGGGCTTGGGGTCGGGCTTTTTGGTCGGTGCTGCGGCCTGGGTTGGCGTCGTTGTCGGCTTGACCGTCGGCGCGAGGCTGGCGGGGGTAGCGACGGTTTCGGCCGGCGGAGCGGCGAGCCGTTTTTCCATTTCGGCCTTATAGGCGGTGAACTGCTTTTCGAGTTCGCGCAGCTGAAAGGCGTTCTGTTCGGTCTGGCCGGTCAGCGTCTGCAGCTGGCTTTCGAGCGCATCGACGCGCGCGGTGAGGTCGGCGACCGGCGCGCTGCTGCTGCCGCTGCGCACGCCCGGCGTGTTGTCGGGCGCGATCTCGCCTTCGAAAAAGGTCGGCGCACCGCCGGGAAAGACCGCACGCTGCACCGCGCGCATTTCCTTTTCCAGCCGCTCGACGCGCTTGCCGACCGCGGCGTCCTGCGCCTGTGCTACAGGCATTGCCGCCGCGACGGCGACCGTCGCTGCGCCAAGGAACATGATGGATTTCGTCATTTGCCGATCGGCCCCCAACAGAGATTAACCAATTATTTTCCCCGTCATAACGCCGCAAGCAGCGGCAGCGCAAACCAAAATCGGTGCGCTGCCGTCCTGATCGGCTGGAATGACGGGTATCAGCCCTTGGTTTTAGGCGGCGCTATCGTGGTCGTCGCGCTGCCGTCGGCGCGGGCGACGAGGTCGGCGGGCTTCAGCGAAATGCCCTTCACCAGCGTATCGGCCGGCCCGATCGCGCCGACGTCGCGGCCGCCGACGGTGACCTTGAGCGCTTGCGGAATGCTGGTACGCAGCGTGAATTGTTCGATATAGGCAGGCGGCACCTGATAGACTTCACCGGCGTCGAGCGTTCGCCAATTTTCGGTCTTGCCCTGCGCGTCGTCGAAACCGATCCAGACTTCCGAAATTCCGGTGAGCACGACGGGCGCGTCGGCGGCGACGGCGGCTTGCGGGCCGGTCTTGGTCGCGGCGGGCGCCGCGGCGGCTGCCGGCGCTTCCGAGGCGTCGGCGTCGGCATTCTGCGCCGCGATCAGCGCCTCGTCGGGCTCGATCGACAGGAAGCGCCAGACGCCATAGGCCGAGGCGAGCAGCAGGGTGATGACGACCAGCGTCCAGGTTAGGCGCGCGGTCGGCAGGCGTGCGGGGTCGGTCGGCTCATAGGCTTCATAGGCCGGGCGCATGCCATATTCGTCTTCTTCGAGTTCGCGGCGCACCGCGGCGCCGATTTCCGTCTCGGGCAGGTCGACGGCGCGGGCGTAGGCGCGCGCGAAGCCGGTGACGTAAGTGCGCCCCGGGAGTTCCGAAAAATCGGACTTTTCGATCGCCGCCAGATGCCGCTGCGTGATGCGCGTGCGCGTCGCCACATCGGCGAGCGACAGTCCCGCAGCCTCCCGCGCCAGCCGAAGCCGATCGCCGGTGCGCGTGATCGCCAACTCGCCCTGCTCCGGGGCGACGTCCTCATCTGTCATTGCTGTCTCCGTGCCGGTCGTTTGCAACCCGGTTCGACCGTGCGCGGTGTTCATCGCATTGACGGCGCGGCAAAGTCAAATGAAGTTCGGTAAACGACCGGCTGAAAAGATGCAGATTTGGGATTGTAAGAACCGTGCGCGGGGGGTGGTGACTTGCGGGTCTGGGGGCGGGGGATTGGGGGTGAATTGCGGACGTTGCTCTCCCCTCCCGCTTGCGGGAGGGGTTG
>JACDQN010000479.1 GCA_015657575.1 Sphingopyxis sp. | reverse complement strand
TACGTCATCGCCGAAGTCAATGCGATGCGTGCGGCCGCCCGCGCCGCGGGAGAGGACATCATCGATCTGGGGATGGGCAACCCCGACCTGCCGCCGCCGCAGCATGTGATCGACAAATTGTGCGAAGTCGCGGCCAAGCCCGACGCGCACGGCTATTCGCAGTCGAAGGGCATTCCGGGCCTCCGCCGTGCGCAGGCGAATTATTACGCCCGCCGCTTCAACGTCGAACTCGACCCCGAGAGCGAGGTCGTGGTGACGATGGGGTCGAAGGAGGGGCTTGCAAGCCTGGCGACCGCGATCACCGGGCCGGGCGACGTCGTGCTCGCGCCGAACCCCAGCTATCCGATCCACACCTTCGGTTTCATCATCGCGGGTGCGACGATCCGCAGCGTGCCGACGACGCCCGACGAGAATTACTGGCGCGCGCTCGACCGCGCGATGGCCTTCACCGTGCCGCGCCCGTCGATCCTCGTCGTCAACTATCCATCGAACCCGACGGCGGAATCGGTCGACCTCGCCTTCTATGAGCGGCTCGTCGCCTGGGCGAAGGAGAACAAGGTCTGGGTGCTCAGCGACCTTGCCTATTCGGAGCTTTATTACGACGGTAATCCGACGCCTTCGATCCTGCAGGTGCCGGGCGCGAAGGATGTCGCGATCGAATTCACCTCGATGTCGAAAACCTATTCGATGGCGGGCTGGCGCATGGGCTTTGCGGTCGGCAACAAGCGGCTGATCGCGGCGATGACGCGCGTGAAGTCGTACCTCGACTATGGCGCCTTCACCCCGATCCAGGCCGCGGCCTGCGCGGCGCTCAACGGGCCGCAGGACATCGTCCAGAAGAACCGCGAGCTGTACCAGAAGCGCCGCGACGTCATGGTCGAAAGCTTCGCGCGCGCCGGCTGGGACATCCCGAGCCCGCCCGCGTCGATGTTCGCCTGGGCGCCGCTGCCCCCCGCGCTCAAGGAAATGGGCAGCCTCGAATTTTCGAAGCAGCTGCTGACCCATGCCAAGGTCGCGGTCGCTCCCGGCGTCGGCTATGGCGAGGACGGCGAGGGCTTTGTCCGCATCGCGATGGTGGAGAATGAGCAGCGCATCCGCCAGGCGGCGCGCAACATCCGCAAGTTCCTGTCGATGCACGGCGTCAACACGCCGTCGGTTGCTGCCGGGGGATGACGAACCTCGACGCCGGCGCGATTGCGCAGACGATCCAGCTGTCGGTCACGCCGGTTTTTCTGCTGGTGGCGACCGGCAGTCTGCTCAACGTAATTGCCGGCCGGCTCGCGCGCGTCGTCGACCGGTCGCGCAATCTGATGGAGCGCTGGGCCGAAACCGAGGGCGTCGAGCATGACCGCATCGTCGCGGAACTGCGCATCGCCGACCGGCGGGTGGGGATCATCAACAATTCGATCCTCTCCGCCGTCGCGTGTGGCATCGTCGTTTGCCTGCTCGTCGCCTTGCTCTTTACGCAGGCCTTTACCGGCATCAATCTGGGCGTTGCGGCGTCATGGGCCTTTGCGGTGGCGATGCTGCTGCTGCTCGTCTCGCTGATATTGTTCCTGGTCGAGGTCCGGCTGGCGGTGCGCGCGATCCATGTGCCCATGGAATTGCTCGAACTCGAAAACAAGAACTCGCAGCAGCGGCGCGAACGTCGCTGAGAGACGTTGCGCAGACGATGGCGATCGCGTTGAGAGGCGCTTGATGCACAAGCTTCCTTTGCGTGGAGTCACGGCCGGTTTCGACCGGAAGCCGCCCTCTATATTCTCATCATCCCGGCCTTCGCCGGGATGATGAGATGAAGCGTCCGCCCACCACCCAAAGCCACCGTTCACGCATTCCGCGCCATCAGCCCTCCGTCGACCGGGATCACCGCGCCGGTGATATAGCTCGCGGCAGGCAGCACGAGGCTCAGCGTCACATGCGCGACCTCTTCGGGTTCGCCATAGCGGCGGAGCGCGGTGCGGCGTTTTGCGAACACCGCCTTGTCCTCCTCGGGCACCTTGTCGGTCATGCCGGTACGGATCGGGCCGGGGCAGATGCAGTTGACCGTGATGCCGTCGCGGCCGAGGTCGACCGCGAGGCCGCGCGTCAGCCCGGTGACGCCGGTCTTGGCCGCGACATAGGGCGTATCGCCCGGGGTCGCGCCCAGCCCCTCGGTCGAGGCGATGTTGACGATGCGCGCGGCGTCGCTCTTGCGGAGCCAAGGCAGCGCGGCGCGGACCATGCGCTGATGCGCGGTCAGCATCACCGCGAGCGCGCGGTGCCAGATCGCCTCATATTCATCCTCGGCGTCGAGCGGCGCGAAGCTGGAGACGCCGGCGTTGTTGATCAGGATGTCGATGCCGCCGAAAT
>JACDQN010000478.1 GCA_015657575.1 Sphingopyxis sp. | reverse complement strand
GGAAGAGGAAAAGCAGCACGACAATATGTTCCAGCAGGCGCGCGCCGCCGATGTCGATCTCGACGCGCTGGGCGAGCAGATGCTGGCGCGCAAGGCCGAGCTGAAGCAGCTCGCCGAAACGTCGGGCCTCCCACCGGCCGAGCTTGTGACGATGTGACGATGCTGGCGCGCCGTCCGGACGTGCGCCTCGCCGAACTCGCCGCCCGCGTGTCGGAGCGCGACATCCGCTTTGCCATGGCCGAAAGCTGCACGGGCGGGCAACTCGCGGCCATGCTCGCCGGCCATGAGGAACTCGGTTCGCATCTGGAGCGCGGATATGTCGTCTATTCTCTCGATGCGAAATGCGAAATGCTGGGCATCGCGCGTGACCTCGCCGAACGCTCGAACGGGGTAAGCGAGGAGGTGACGGTCGCCCTTGCGGCGGCCGCCCTCGACAAGAGCCGGGCCGACATCGCGATCGCGATTACCGGTTTTTGCGGGCCGCCCGAGGGTGATGAGGAGGTGGGTCTCGTCCATCTTGCCTGCGCTGCGCGCGGAGCTTCGCCTGTTATCCGGGTCTGCCACTTCGGGGACATCGGCCGCAGCGCGGTGCTCGCCGGCGCGGTCGCGGAGGCCTTGACCATGATGTGTCATGCAGCGGAGGCCCTGTTCCCTCGGGAGCTTCGATATGCGCTTCATCAGGAATAACAGCCTGACCATCGTACTGCTTCTGCTCTTCGCGGGCAGCATCGTCGGCCAGTGGATCGCCGGCTGGCATGTCGCACTCGAAGATGCGCTCCACCATGACCAGCCCGGCATGACGCTTCTCGGCTACACCGGATCGCCCGAATTTCTCTCGACCGCGGTCTTGGTCATCCTCTCCATCTATCTTCGCCAGCGCGAATCGCCCGAGTCCAAAACCGTCGCCGCGCCGCACAGGCAGACCGGCGCGTGATGGCGGATACACCCATCGATGCGCTGGTGGTCGGTGCCGGCCCGGCGGGGCTGACCGCGGCCATGTATCTCGCGCGGTTCAAGCGCCGCGTGCGTGTCATCCACGACGGTCTTTCTCGGGCGCTCTGGGTCCCGAAGACGCGCAATGTGCCGGGTTTTCCGGAGGGCATTACCGGAGAAGCCTTGATCGCCCGGATGGACGATCATGCCCGCCGCTATGGCGCCGACATCCGATCGGGTCATATCGTCTCCTGCACGCGAAAGGATGGATATGTCCGCGCGGAGCTGGCGGATGGCGGGACGATCGACGCTCGCGGCCTCATTCTGGCGACGGGCGTCGCCACGCATCTGGCGAAGCTCGATGAAGGCGATCATGATGCGGCGGTTCGCGACGGCGTGCTGCGCTATTGTCCGATCTGCGATGGCTTCGAGCATCGTGACGAGCGGATCGCGGTGCTGGGGTCGGATATTCATGGCGCCGCCGAGGCGATGTTTCTGCGACAATTCTCGCGCCATGTGACGCTGATCCCGAAATGGCAGGTTGCACTGACCGCGGCGCAGCGGCGGGAACTTGCCGACAGAGACATCCTCGTCGTCGAGGGGCAGGTCGAGAGGCTGATCGCCACCGCCGACGAGATGCTGGTCCATATGGGCGGCGAACCGGATCCGCGTCCTTTCGATATCCTATACCCGGCTTTCGGATCGACGCCGCGCAGCGACCTGGCGAAAGCCTTGGGCGCGGTGACCGATACAAAGGATTGTCTGCCGTTCCATGCCTTTTCGGACGGGCTTCTCCCCGGCGTCTATGCCGCAGGCGATGTCGTCGAGGGTCTCGACCAGATCAGCGTCGCGATGGGGCAGGGCGCAATGGCCGCGACCCGCCTCCACAATTGGCTTCGCGAGACCGACGGCCATGTGATGGCCGATCGGCGCTGATAGGTGCAGGACCCTGGTGTCATCGCAGGGGCGGCTATTTCTGGCAGGCGACGATCGCTGCGATCACCGCCATCGTCTCGTCGGGATCGCGGACGCGTACCGTATCCATCCCGATCTCCTTGGCCGGATAATCATTGCCGCCTGGAAAGATCGCATCGCCGATGAACAGCATCGCATCGAGCGGAAAGCCGCTCGCCTCGGCGAGCTTCTTGAGACCATAGCCCTTGTCGACGCCTTCGCGGGTGACGTCCATCGAGGTCGCGCCGCCCATGTTGATCGAAAGTCCCGGCAGCCGGTCCTAAGGTCGGCTTGGATGATCTTGCGTTTGGCGAAGTCGGGGTCCCAGATCTCCTTCGCATGGATGGGGGCTTGCTGCCCGAGCGCCGAAAAGGTGATCTGGCTGCCGCGGTCCTCTATCCTCTCGCCCCATGTCTCTTCGGGAACGAAACCCGTTGCTTCGAGCGATGCGTCGAACGCTTCCAATATGCTCGTCTTCTGCTCGTCGTCGAAGAGCTCGGCATAGACGGCTTGCCATGCACCCTCCCTGTGCGTGAAGAGCTTCGTGCCGGTCGTCGGCATCAGCCACAGGCGGAACAGGTCGGCATGCGCGGGCAGGCGGCTCGCGACCTGCTTCTCGAATTGCGGCCAGTCGCCGCCCGAAATCACTGCAACGTCCGCAACGGCGAGAAGCTCGGCCAGCGCGCCGGCCATCTCCTCCGCGAGGGGCTGCTTACTCTCGGCGAGCGTGCCGTCGAGGTCGAATGCGATCAACTGCTTCATCTGGGCTTTGTCTCCGCTTGTCTGAACTCGAATGGGGGCAGGGCGGGGAACATCCGCCTGCTTCGGGGCTTGATCGGAAAGGGCGCGGACGCCCGCGCCCAGAAAGGAGCAACGCCATGGGTTTCGCCATCGATCGCCTGATTTTCGGACCCGATGATGTCGATCTCTCGCGTTCGCCTCTCGCGGGGCATCTGGATGTCGAAACCTTCGCGCTCGGCGCTTTCAATCCAGGGCTCGCGCGCCTCCCGAGCGGCAATCTGCTGATGCTCGTGCGGATCGCCGAGGCGCTGCGCGAGCCGGTCGCGGGCGGCCATGTCCACAGCATTCGCTGGGATGACGGGCGCTATGTCCGCGATGCTTGGCCGCTCGAACTTTGCGACACCGCCGATCCGCGCAAATTCCTCGTCCGCGGGGGGAGCTGGCAGATCATGGCGCTCACGTCGCTGTCCTGGCTTCTTCCCGTCGAGCTGACCCCCGACGGGCTGGAAGTGGTGGCGGTTCATTACGACCGGGCGATCGCGCCGCACGCCGCCTTCCAATGCTACGGCGTCGAGGATGCACGGATCAGCCATGTCGATGGCCGCTGGCTGATGACGAGTTGCTCGGTCAGTCCCGAGCGGCATTCGACGACGCTCTACAGCTCCGACAATGGCCTCGACTGGCGTTTCGAGGATATCGTTCTCGATCATCAGAACAAGGACATGCTGATCTTCGAAGGGACGATCGGCGGCCATTACTGGGCCCAGACGCGCCCGCTCGGCGCGCTTTATTTCACCTATCCTCCCGGAAGCCCCTGGCGTGCAGGCCCCTCGATCAATCTCGCTTCGTCTCCCGACGCACTGCACTGGAAGCCGCGCCGCGAACCGGGCCTCCGCCCGCATGCCGACACGGTTGCCACTGCCCGGATGGGCGGCGGGACCCCGCCCATTCTGACGGACCGCGGCTGGCTGACGCTCTGGCATGGAGTCGAGCCGAAGGAAATCGTCGGCATCTACCGCACTTACTGGTCGTTGCTCGACCGGGACGAACCATCGCGCGCCGTGGACAGCGATCATCGACCGCTGCTCGAAGCGAGCGCCGATCTGACGCGCCCGCTCGAGGACAGGATGTATGTGCGCGACGTCGTCTTCACGACCGGGATTGCTGACGCGGGCGACCATTTCATCGTGGCGTCGGGCGAAGCCGATCTCGCCTGCCGGATCACCCATATTCCCAAGGCGGTTTTCGGCCTCTGATCGCGTCAGCCGAAACCCTTCAGCCGGCAAGAGCGGCTACCGCAGCATCTTGTCGCGGCTCCGCGACGATGGTTTGGCCGCGCCAGAAAATGTCGGCCATCGTACGATGTGCAAGGTGGAAGGCCAGTATGGACTCCGCCCCGCTGTTGCGATTGACGCCGCGCGGGGTCAGACCGTCGAGACAGCGTCCCGACCGGAGGTCGCCGAGCGCGATGCTCCGATCGTTGCGGCCGAGGAACCAGGCATAGGCCGTTTCTGCATGGTCACGCCAGACCGCCTGTCCGGTCAGCCTGTATGCGGTTCCACAGGCCGCGACCGTCGCCCAGGCTTCGAGCGGCTGCTGGTCGAACGGAAGCGCCTCGCCCTCATGATCGAAGCTCTCCGACCCGACCGCGCGAAAATGACCCTGACTTGCGGTCTGGAAGGTTGCGAGCCAGTCGAGTGCCGATAGCCCCGCCTCTTCGTGCGGTAGCGAGGGCAGGCGGCGCCCGGCACGGATGAGCGCTTCGGCGAGCCGGGCATTGTCATAGGTAAGGCCTGTCTCGAACCAGTCCCATCCGGGTCGCCGCCCGGACTTCCATAGGGCGCAGAGGAAGGCGCCGCCGCGCTCGATGATCTGGCGGGCGAGGGCATGGCCGGGGTCCTGCTCGAGCCGTTCGTCGGCCCCGAGCATTGCAAAGGCGATGGCGCGCGGGTTCTTGAACGCTTGCGCCATGGGCGCGCATCGATCGAACAGGCGGGCCGCCCATTCGCGCATATGCGGGTCGGTTGCGCACGACGTTGCATGGCCGAGGGCCCAGAGCGTGCGGCCGTTGCTGTCTTCCGATCCGGTCTCTTCGAGCCAGCGCCGGTCATATCCCATGAAGTTCCGGAAGGCGCCCTCACTTTCGTTCCAGCCATGCTGGATGAAGCTTGCGAAGGCGCGGGCGCGCGGCATCGCTTCGTCCTGCATTTTTGCGGGCAAGCTGTGGACGAGCATGAGCGCACGGGCGTTGTCGTCGATACAATAGCCGTGCGCGCGGTCGGGCAGCAGATACACCGCATGCTGGAACATGCCGACGTCGTCGCACATCGCCCACACGCCGGACAGAGCGGGCGCGCGCTGGCTGATCTCCCTCGCTTCGGGCGCGCCAACGACCTCGTCGATGAGCGCAGCGCATTGCCGCGCTATGACGTTCCACGCCGTGCGGCGACCGCGCGCATAGGCGCGCCGCTGAACCGCGCGCCGCTCTTCGGGCAGTGCAAGCAACATGAGCGCCGCCTCGCTGATCGCATCGCTTTCGGCGCCCGGCAGCAGGATGCCGACATCGTCCGCCAAAAGCTCGCGCGCGTGAACGAAAGGTGTCGAGATCACCGCGCGTCCCAGCGCAACCGCATAGGCGAGGGTCCCGGAGGTGATTTGCTGAAGATTGGGATAGGGTGCGAGGTAGATATCGCAAAGCTCGATCTGGTCGAGCAGCTCCTCCAGATCGAGAAAGCGGTTTTCCCAGGCGATATTGTCGGCAACGCCAAGGCTGTCAGCGAGCTGCTGGAGACTGTCGCGGTACGCTTCGCCCTCGGCGGCGACGAGGTTAGGGTGCGTCGCACCGACGATCCGGTAGAGAATGTCGGGATATTGGGCCACGATGGCGGGGAGTGCCCGGATCGCTGCCTCGAGCCCCTTACCCGGCCCGATGAGGCCGAAGGTCGAAAGGATTGGCCGGTCGGCGAGGCCCAGCCTCTTCCGGAGCGTACTGATCTCTTCAAAGGGGCGGTCGGGCGTTCCATGCTCGATCAGCGCCACCTGATCGGGCGACGCCCCATAAACGCTGGTCAGCGTCGTCAGGCCATAGTCGCTCATCACGACCAGCTTGCTGGCGCGCGCGACGAGACGGTCCATGACATGCCGCTGCGCCGCGCTCGGTTCCGCGAGCACGGTGTGCAGCGTTACGATCAGCGGTGCGGCGATCCGGTCGACGAGTTCGAGAACCATGTCGCCGGCGGACCCGCCGAAAATGCCGAACTCATGCTGAAGCCACACCGCGTCGGCGCCGCTCGCATTGATGGCGTTCGCTGCGTTGCGGTAGCTTGCCGCATCTTTCTCATCGATCGCTTGCCGGACCTCGGTGCCGACCGGCTGACCGGGCTGGCTGCGCATCGCATAGACATCGATCTCCATATCGGGCGAGTGCGCGCTGAGATGGTCGAAGACGTCGGCGGTGAAGGTGGCGATACCGCACTGGCGGGGCCGAAAGCATCCGATAAGCGCGAGCCGCCCAGAGCTTTTTTCCCAGACACGGGAAAAATCGCTGCCTTCAAGTGGTGGAAAAAATTGGTCCCCGAAATGGCCGGGAAAGAAATGGTCCTCGCGATTGAATTTCATCATCTGTCCTCATCTGTCCGCACCGGCACACGCGCACCTTCCCGTCCCGCGCGGCATCTGGCGCGAGACGTGAGTTGCTCTCCCGGAGATCGTGGTTATCGATCGACCAACGCCGGGTGCTTGCTGCGGTTGCAGTGCAGCAAGCTCGAATGGTCGATATTTCGGGTGGGATTGATCTAGGTTGGTCGGAGGGGCTCCGGCTCAGCACTTCTTCTCACCCAACCTGCGCGCGCCACCATCTCATCCTTCACTGGGCGGAGCCGGGTAGTAGGCGGCAATCATCCAAGCCCCCGCGCTGCGGCCGACCCGGCAGAGCGCCGCGCCATCGCAGAGAAGGACGGCCCATCGGCCGTCGCATTGCTCTTCAGCGATTTCCAGGGCTGCGCCGGCGTTGCTCGCTTCGAATTCGACCCGTCTCGGGAGACCGATGCCGTCGTCGTCGAACTGGAGGCTGTAGCTGAGCCTAGTGAGGTCGGGCATTTGCGCGCCTCTCAATAGGTTGCTGGCGGGTCGCTCGCCGGAAAGGATTCATCCGACGCCTGATCGACGTTTTCCCACGGACGTTTCACATCGTCGCGCATGCCGTCGGGTCCCGCGGACCGTGTCTGGTCGAAATTTTCCGAATGCGTCTCGCCATCGGCGAAGGCGGCGCTATGCCCGTCATCTTTCGACGCCTGAGCCTTGGGCTTGCGCGTGAACCAGAACAACGCTCCCAGCGTCGCCACCCCCAGAATCTTTCCGAACCCCGAGCCCTTCGCTGCCGAACTTGCCATGATGCTCTCCTTTCGCTTCTCGCGGATCGACGCCCGGAACCGGCCGGGGTTGCACGATCGCTCGAAAAGAGAGGCGCTGATTTCTCCGCTCTTATCCCATGTTAGCGAATTCTACTCGGCGCCTTCCCAGGTTGTGGCTCTGCTTTCCGGCAAAGAAACTTTTCCGAGCCTCAATCTCTTATACTGGATCAGTCTTCTGCGAATTTATCGCGCTCGTGCCGCTCTTACGTGGAACATTGGCTGGTTCCGTTCGTCGCGGAGATACGCCCCTGAAGGAAGAATTGAAATGAGACTTATCTTGCTTGCGGGCCTGCCCGCGCTTGCCCTCTTGGCCGCCTGTGACAGTCAGGACAACGCAACAACCACCAGCGAAACGCCGGTCGTTGCAGGCGACGATGGCGCGGTTGCGGCGCCTGCAGAACCCATGACGACCACGCCGCCGGTGAACGGCGGCGCGACGACAGGCAATGCGACCGATGCCGGTCCCTCGCCGACGTCGGGATCTGCGACTGACGCCACGCCGCCGCCAGCCAACGAAGTGCCGCCACCGAAGTAGGCGGCGCGTCGCAGCGAGGATCAGTCCCACCGCCGACAAGGTGTCTCTGATGCCGGGCCGCGTCGCTCTCGCGCGGGTCATCGGCGATGTCTTCCGCGCGCCGCTTCGCCCGTCGATCTTCGACGGTCCCGGTGAGGATGATCTCACCCTCGGCCACGGTCACGTTGATCTCCGACGCACCGATCCACACATCCTCGGTCAACTCGGTTATTTGACATCCTCGCGAATGCGCTCGTCCGACCGGGCATAATTTTTCGGACCCCTTCCGCGAAGATCCCGCTCGTGGCGGTGGCGCGCGTCCCGTTCCCCGAACCACGAGCGGAACTCGTCGCCGGCGCGTTCTGACCATCAAATATTCAAGCATCAAAGCCGCCAAAATTTTCAGTAAAAATACTGAATTCTCTGAAGACCGTGCTTTTGTCTCGGAATTTCGGGCCTCCTAAAGTAATATCAGTACGGGGCGCAAAGTGGGGGGCTTCTATAAAAAATACCGTGCGAAATTATTCAGATTTGGGAAGTCGGCCTGACGGCTTAGCTGTCTAGAAACGCCGCGACGGCGTCCAGCCCATAATCCTCGGTCACGAAGCTTCGGCCGATACCGTGCGTCAAGATCAGCGGCAGCTTACCGCCGCGCACCTTCTTGTCGTGCGCCATATGCGCGGCGAGTTCGGCGCCGCCCGTGTTGATCCCTGCGCTCGAAAGGCTGTGCGGCAGGTCGACGCTCGCGAGATGGTCGCGTACGCGGGCGGCATCGGCGGCGGGGCACAGACCGTTCGCGACGGAAAATTCGTGCGCGAGCACCATACCCGCCGCGACGGCCTCGCCATGGAGCAGCCGGTCAGAGTAGCCCGTCTCGGCCTCGAGCGCGTGGCCGAAGCTGTGGCCAAGGTTGAGCAAGGCGCGGATATCCTGCGTCTCGCGCTCGTCGGCGGCGACGATGCGCGCCTTGGCCGAAACGCTGTGCGCGATCGCCTTGTGCCGCGCCTCGCTGTCGCCGGCGAGCAGCGCCGCGCCGTTCGCCTCGCACCAGGCGAAGAAGTCGGCGTCGTCGATCAGCCCATATTTGACGACCTCCGCATAACCCGCGCCGAGTTCGCGGCGCGGCAGCGTGTCGAGCGTCTGCGGATCGATGACGACCAGCGCCGGCTGGTGGAAGGCGCCGATCAGATTCTTGCCCGCGGGGACGTTGATCGCAGTCTTGCCGCCGACGCTGCTGTCGACTTGCGCGAGCAGGGTGGTCGGAACCTGGATGAAGTTGCAGCCGCGCTTGACGATGCTGCACGCGAAACCGACGAGGTCGCCGATCACCCCGCCGCCCAGCGCAATGACATGGTCGCCCCGCTCGACGCCTTCGCCGATCAGCCATTCGGTGAGGCGCGCGAGACCCGCCCAGCTTTTCGTCCCTTCGCCCGGCTCGAGGACGAAGGAAGAGAAGGAAATGCTCTCCATCGCCAGCGAGGTGCCGAGCGCGACGAGATAATGGTCGGCGACATGGCTGTCGGTGACGATCATCGTGTGCGGGCGCCTGAGCAAGGGCGCGACCTGAACGCCGATGTCGCGGATCAGCCCATCGCCGATCAGGATCGGATAGCTGCGCTCGCTGAGGTCGACGGTCAGGTGTTGCATGTCGCGAGAGCCTCCAGGATGGCGCGCACCGTATGTTCGTGCGGGCTCGACGCCGAGCTGACGCGCAGATGCGCTTCGGCATAGATGGGATTGCGAACCGCCGCGAGGTCGCGGAGCACTTCGCCCGGATCGCGATCCTTCAGAAGTGGGCGATGGCTGCGCCGCGCGACGCGCTCGACGAGCGTCGGGATATCGGCGTCGAGCCAGATCGACAGGCTGCCTTGCTTGATCAGCATGCGCGTCTCCTCGTTCATGAAGGCGCCGCCGCCGGTCGCGAGCACGAGCGGCCGGCCGCCAAGCAGGCGCGCGATCACGCGGCGCTCGCCGTCGCGGAAATGTGCCTCGCCGAACCTGGCGAAAATGTCCGAAATCGTCATGCCCGCCGCACGCTCGATCTCGTCGTCCGCATCGACGAAACGCATGCCGAGCCGCTGGGCGAGGCGCCGGCCGATCGTCGACTTTCCCGACCCCATCAATCCGACGAGCACGATCGGCCGCTCGCGTACGGACGCGGGAATGGCCCCAGTGGAGATCGGGCCCGGGCTTTTCGGGTTTCGCGACATGGTGCGCGCGGCTATACCGCGAGGGACGCGCGGAACAATGGTTTTCGCCGGTGCAGGAAAAGGCCCGTCCGGCGGGCGCGAATGTTTTGAGGTGGACGTGACCGACACAATTGCCGAAAGCGTGACGCGATGAAGATGAAAAGCCTCACGCTGACCCTGGGCCTGTCGGGCACCGCTCTCGCCGCCGCGCTGGTCCTGCCCGCGCTCGCGCAGGAATCGCTGTTGCCCGAGGGTTTCGGCAACCCCGCCGATACGCCCGCACCGCGGCCCTCGCCGACGCCTGCACCCGCCCCGACGACGAGTTCGGGCAGCGTTGCGCCGCCTTCGGTGGTCCCCACGACCGGCGCAGCGACGGCGGCCGAGGAAGGCGAGGCCGGAGAAGAGGGCGAAGCGGTCGAGCCCGGCACGCTGAAATATGACCTGCCGCCGGGCGCGCGCCGCCTGCTGACGCGGATCGGGCCGCTGACCCCCGAAACCGGCGGACTGGCGCCCGACGCCTTTGGCGTGCGCGGTCAATATGCCGCCGCGATCATGCGCAAGACCAATGGTTCGCTCGCGTCGCGTTGGGGGCAGATATTGCTGCGCCGTTCGCTGAGCTCGGCGATCGATACCCCCGCGACGATCAACGGCGCCGACCTTGCCGCCGAGCGCGCAGCGCTGCTGCTGCGCATGGGCGAATCGAATGCGGCGCGATGGATCGTCCAGTCGGTCGATTACGACCGGGCGAGCCCGCGCCTGGTTTCGGTCGCGCAGCAGACCTTCCTGGCGACTGCCGACCCTGCCGGCCTATGCTCCTATGTTCCCGCGGGACTTGCGCATGGCGACGAGCAGGCGTGGCGGCTCGCCGCGGGCATCTGCGCCGGTCTGTCGGGCGAAGCCGGTCCCGCGGGCTGGGCGATCGCGCGCGTGCGGTCGAGCGGCAGGATTTCGAACTTCGACATCTTGCTCGCCGAACGCGTGCTCGGCGCCAGCGCGGCGGGGCGGCGCTCGACGACGATCGAATGGACCAATGTCGATCGGCTGACGAGCTGGCGTTTCGGCATGGCGACCGCAACCGCGATCCCGATTCCCGCCGAACTGCGCGCGTCCGCACCCGGCTATATGCGGGGCTGGACCGTGCTCGCGCCGATGACCGAGATGAGCGACCGTGTTGCCGCCGCGCCCGACGCCGCGGCACGCGGCGTGCTGTCGAGCGAGGCCTATGTTTCGCTGCTCAGCGCGGCCGCAGGGCAGGAAGAACCGCCCGAAACGCTCGTTGCACAAACCGACGCGCTGCGCAGTGCCTTTCGCGCTGCGAGCGGCACCGACCGCTATAACGCCATGGCGGGCCTGTGGGGCGCGGAGGGCAACAGGGTGCAGCGCTACGCCAGTCTGATCGCGACCGCGCGCGCCGCCGCGGCGCTTCCCACCAGCGCCGAAGTGGGCGAGGATCCCTGGCAGCTGCTCGGATCGATGTTCGCCGGCGGATACGACAATAATGCGATGGACTGGGCGCCGAAGATCAGCGTCGGCAGCCACGCCTGGGGCGTGCTTGCCGTCGGATCGCCGCGCCCGCTCAATGGGACCAGCGCGAGCGCGATCGGCAGCTTTTCGGGCAGCGACGACAGCGCCGACTATCTGCGCTCGAAATTCCTGCTCGCCGGCCTCGCCGGCCTCGGGCGCATCGACGCGAGCCAGGCCGCCTCGGCCGCGAGCGACCTGAACGTCGATCTTGGCAAGCAGACGCGCTGGTCGCGCGCGATCATGGCGGCAGCCGAACGGCGCGAGCCGGGCATGGTCGCGCTGCTCGCGGCGGCGGGGATGCAGGGCGAATGGTCGAAAGTGCCGCCCTATCATCTCTATCATATCGTTCGCGCACTCCGCGAGGTCGGGCTGGCGTCCGAAGCGCGGATGATCGCCGCCGAAGCGCTGGTGCGTGTCTGATCGCTCGCTGATGTCTGACGATGTCTGACGGCGCGTTAATCGGCCGCTTTCTGGAAATGATGGCGGCCGATCGGGGCGCATCGCGCAACACGCTTGCCGCCTATCGGCGCGATCTGGAGCAGGCGGCCGAATGGACGCGCGGGTCGCTCGGCGACGCGGATGTGTCGGCGCTGCGCAAATTGATGGCTGATTATCAGTCGCTTGCGGCGAGCAGCGCGGCGCGCAAATTGTCGGCGTTGCGGCAATTTTTCGCATTTCTACTCGACGAAGGCGAGCGCGCGGACAATCCGGCGCTCGACATCGCGCGGCCGACGGCGCGGCGGCCGCTACCGCGCATTCTGACCCATGGCGATGTCGAGCGATTGTTCGAACAGGCAGGCGAGGAGGCAGCGGGCGAGACGCCCCCCGCCAGCGCCGTGCGAATGCTGTTGCTCCTCGAACTCCTCTATGGATCGGGACTCCGCGCCAGCGAACTTGTCTCGTTGCCGCGCCGCGCGGTCCAGGGCGAGCGCGAATATCTGATCGTGCGGGGCAAGGGCGACAAGGAACGGCTGGTGCCGCTGTCCGACCGCGCGCGCGCCATGTTCGAACGCTGGCTGCCGCTGCTCGCCGACGGGTCGCCCTGGCTCTTCCCGTCGGGCAAGAACCATATTTCCCGCGTACGCCTGTTCCAGATGCTGCGCGAGCTCGCTGCGCGCGCGGGGATCGATCCGACGGCGATCAGCCCGCATGTGCTGCGCCACGCCTTTGCGACGCATCTGCTCGAGGGCGGTGCCGACTTGCGGGCGTTGCAGCTGATGCTGGGGCACGCCGATATCGCGACGACCGAAATCTACACCCATGTCGACAGCCGCCGCCTTGTCGAACTGGTCAACAAGCGTCATCCGCTCGCGCGAATGGATGACGTTGACCTTGGCACATCATCGTCCTAGCGACTCCCGCATGACAGCCTTTCTGGACTTCGAAAAACAGGTCGCCGCGCTCGATCGGCAGATTGCCGAACTGCGCGAAATGGGTGACGATCCGTCGCTGAACATCGACAATGACATCGCGCGGCTGGAGGACAAGTCCTCGAAATTACTGCGCGAAATCTATTCGAAACTCACGCCGTGGCAGAAGACGCAGGTTGCCCGCCACCCCGACCGCCCGCATTTCAAACATTATGTCGCGGCGCTGTTCGACGACTGGATGCCGCTCGCCGGCGACCGCAATTTCGCGGACGACCAGGCGATCCTGGGCGGTCTCGCGCGGTTTCGCGGCCGCCGGGTGATGGTGATCGGTCACGAAAAGGGCGACGATATTCCGTCGCGCATGAAGCATAATTTCGGGATGGCGAAGCCCGAGGGCTATCGCAAGGCGATCCGCCTGATGCAACTGGCCGACCGTTTCGGGCTGCCGGTGGTGACGCTGGTCGATACGTCGGGCGCCTTTCCAGGCATCCAGGCCGAGGAACGCGGACAGGCCGAAGCGATCGCGCGTTCGACCGAGCAATGCCTGGCACTCGGCGTGCCGATGGTCGCCGCGGTGGTCGGCGAGGGCGGGTCGGGCGGCGCAATCGCGCTCGCCGCGGCGAACCGCGTGCTGATGTTCGAACATGCCGTCTATTCGGTGATCTCGCCCGAAGGCTGCGCCTCGATCCTGTGGCGCACCTCGGACAAGGCGGCCGACGCCGCGACCGCGATGAAGATGTCGGCGCAGGACCTGCTCGCGCTCAAGGTCATCGACCGCATCGTTCCCGAACCTGTCGGCGGCGCACACCGCGCGCCGGAGGTGGCGATCCAGGCGCTCGGCGATGCGATCGCGCAGGAACTCGACAGCCTGTCGGGTCTCTCGCGTGATGCGATCCTGCTCGCGCGCGAGGAAAAATTCCTCGCGATGGGACGGGCCTAGGCGGACAGGCTTAGGCGTTTCCGCCGGAACCCGGTTGCGGGCTCTGGCGTTCCCTTTTTCGAAATCGGCAAGCCGCGGTTCATCGCCCGGCTTGTCTTGTCGTATGATCGGGATATCCCTGTCCAAGAGAGCTAGTGGGAGGCGCTTTGATGAACCGGAAAACAGGCAAAAGGCTGGCGGCGGTGCTGGCGATGGGCGGATTGATGGCGACGGGGGCGGCCGATGCGCAGCTCAAGGCGATCAAGACGCAAACCAATATTTCGCCCGCCGAGCGCAAGCAGGGCGACGAAGCGCATCCGGCGCTGCTGCAGGAATTCGGCGGCGCCTATGCGGGGCCGCAGGCGGTTTATGTAAACCGTATCGGACAGAATATCGCGGTCCAGTCGGGGCTGTCGCGCAGCCCGAGCGATTTCACCGTGACGCTGCTCAATTCGCCGGTGAACAACGCCTTCGCGATCCCCGGCGGCTATGTCTATGTCACCCGCCAGCTGATGGCGCTGATGAACGACGAGGCCGAACTCGCCGGCGTGCTCGGGCACGAGGTCGGCCATGTCGCCGCGCAGCACAGCAAGAAGCGCCAGTCGGCGGCGCAGCGTAACGCGATCCTCGGTGTGCTCGGCGCGGTGCTGGGCAGCGCGATCGGCGACAATGGCGGGCTGCTGGGCGGTTTGGGCGGGCTGCTCCAGAATAATTCGATGCAGGTGGCGCAGCTTGCCACGCTGGGCTTCTCGCGCAGCCAGGAGTTGCAGGCCGACCAGCTCGGCGTCCAGTATCTGCGGAGCGCGGGTTATGATCCGATGGCGTTGTCGACGATGCTGACCAGCCTCGCCAACCAGACCAGCCTCGACGCGCGCCTGTCGGGCGGCGACGCCCGCGCGCTGCCCGAATGGGCCAGCACCCACCCCGATCCCGCGTCGCGCGTCCGCAATGCGCAGACGCTGGCGAGCCGGGTCGGCGGAACCGGCGGGCAACGCGGTGCCGAGGCGTTCCTGGCGTCGGTCGACGGCGTGCTTTACGGCGACGACCCGGCGCAAGGCGTGGTCGAGGGACAGGAGTTTCTCCACCCCGACCTGCGGCTGAAATTCGCGGTGCCGAACGGCTATGGCATGCAGAACGGCACCACCGCCGTCGCGATCAGCGGTAATGGCGGGCAGGCGCAATTTACCACCGCGGCCTATAATGGCGACATGAACGCCTATATCGCGGCGGCGTTCAAGGCGATTGCGGGCAATGCTTCGATCAGCCCGGGCGCGGTTCAGCGCACGACGGTCGGCGGCATCCCGGCATCCTATTCGACCGCGCGCGTGAACACCCAGTCGGGGCAGGTCGACGTTACCGTCTTTGCCTATGAATTCTCGCGTACCAGCGCCTTCCACTTCGTCGCTTTGACCAAGGCTGGCGGGGCTGGCGTGTTCAATTCGATGTTCAACAGCGTCCGGCGGCTTTCGGCGAGCGAGGCCGCCGCCATTCGTCCGCGCCGGATCGATGTCGTCACCGTCGGCCGCGGCGATACGATGGCGAGCCTGTCGGGCCGCATGGCCTATGGCAATTACAAGGCAGAGCGGTTTCAGGTGCTCAACCGTCTGACCGCGAACAGCCGGCTGACGCCGGGGCAGAAGGTCAAGCTGGTCGTCTACGCGAACCGCTGACCGGGCCGGAGGCACAAAAAAGGGCGGTGGATTTCTCCACCGCCCTTTCTGTTTCGTTTCCAGTCGTTGACCGGAACGACCGACCGATTAACCGGCGGTCGTCTTCAGGCCGCTGTCGACCTTGCCGAAGGTCGTGCTGACGCTCGAGCCGACGTTGGTCATGGCGGTGATGCCGGCAACGGCGATGAGAGCGGCGATCAGGCCGTATTCGATGGCGGTCGCGGCCTTGGTGTCGCGAACGAACTTTTTGATGAACTTCATGTCTGGTCTCCTGACAAGTCACTTACCCTGTTGACGGTCTGGTCGTGGTCAACACTGGCGGGTTTAAGGCGAATTGGTTTTGAAAATCTTAATGCGCCGACGCTTGTTGAGTCTCAAAACTGGACGCCGGTCTTCAATTCATTGCGGCAGTCGACGTATCGGAAACATTCTGCCACATCGCGCTGGCCGACTGTCCGGCCGAGGTCATCGTCGCCATGGCTGCGACGAAGATCAGGGCCAGTATCAGCCCATATTCGATGGCTGTGGCGGCCCTGGTCGACCGCATCAGCCTGTAAAGCTTGCCCATTGTTCCACCCCTAACTGAATTATAGTTCCCGAGGGTTCCAATCATCGCATAGGAAGGTTAACAATTTTACCGTGGCCAGCACCGGAAACCCGCCGAAATCCTCCTTGATCGTCGTCGCGGCGGCGCTCGTCGACCGCGACGGAAGGCTGCTCGTCCAGCAGCGTCCGGAGGGCAAACCCATGGCAGGATTATGGGAATTTCCCGGCGGCAAGCTCGAAGCCGGTGAAACGCCCGAACAGGCGCTGATCCGCGAATTGTCCGAAGAGCTGGCGATCGGCGTCGAGGAAGCGTGTCTGGCGCCCGCCTGCTTCGCCAGCGACATGCTGGGCGACAAGCATCTGCTGCTCCTGCTCTTCGTCTGCCGCAAATGGCGCGGCAGCCCCGCCGCGCAGCACGCCACGGCGCTGCGCTGGGTGCGTCCGGTCGAGCTGCACGCGCTTGCCATGCCCCCCGCCGACAAGCCGCTGATCGGCCTGCTCGAGGCGCTGGTTTAGTACGGCCCTAGCTTTTCGGTTTCAGCGCTTCGATCAGCGAGGCGCTGCCGCTTCCCCGCCGGGCCGGTTGCGGTTGATCGGGATGCGGCGCCCAGCCGCTGAAGTGAATGATGCGGAAGCTTTCGGCGATGCGCCCGTCGGGATCGGCGGCTGCGGCAAAGGCGGCCGCGATGCGAACCACCTCGTCGCGCGTGAGCGGCGGCGGGGCGGGGTCGAGCCGGCTCGACAGCCCCGCCGCGCGCAGGTCGCGGACCAGTGCGAACCAGTCGGCATAACGAACCGTCAGCGCCTCGACATCGACTACCGGCAGCGCAAAGCCGACGCGTTGAAGCAGATTGCCCATCGCCGCGAGATCGATCTGCGGATGCAGCCGGGCGATGCTGCGCAAGCCGTCGGCCATCGCGGCGCGGCGCAGCCGGGGCAGGCTGCCGTCGCCGACGAAGGCGCCGAGCAGCAGCCCGTCGGGCGCAAGCAGCGCGCGCAGGCGGACGAGCGCGCCGGGGACGTCGTTGACGCCGTCGAGTCCGCCCGGCCACACGACCAGGTCGAAGCTGGCAAAAGGAAGGTCGATCGTATCCGCTTCGCCGACGATCGCGCCGCAAGACGCCGCAAGCGCGGGCCCGGCTTCGAGAATCGTCAGCTCGGTTCCGGTAGCGCGCAGCTGTTCAGCGAGCATCTTGTCGTGCGCGCCGATCAACAGCGTTCGAGTGAACGTGCGCGTCACCATGACAGCCGATCGAGCAGCGTGTCGGCGATGATCGGGGCCAGGAAATTGGCATGCGCGGGCAGCATCGCCAGGCGGTCGCGCTGGGCGCGGTGGCGGGCGGCGGAAAAAAGCGGCGGAGGCTGCGACATGCGGCGCTTGTGCCGATACCGGCGATCCTGCACAAGGGGATCATGGCGACAAACCCGGGGAACGCCGACATCCGCACCGCCGGCTGGACCGGTCTCGACTGGCCGGGCAGCCTCCGTCGCGCGGGCCGGACGATCCTCGACTATGCGCTGCCGCCGCGTTGCCCCGCCTGCGGGGTGATCGTCGGCGACGATCGTCAATTCTGTCTTTCCTGCTGGTCGTCGCTCGATTTCCTCGACGGCCCGGCGTGCACGCGCTGCTCGATCCCGCTTCCGACCGCACTTCCGGGCAGCGAGCCGTCCTGCGGCGCCTGCCTCGCCGACCCGCCGCCGTTCGAAGGCGCGCCCGCGGCCGTGGCCTATGGCCCAGCGGCGCGCACGGTCGCCCTGCGGCTCAAATATGGCCGGCGTACCGGTCATGCACGCCTGATGGCACAATTGATGGCCCGGCGGCTGACGATATTGGCGGGCGCGGGCGATGCGCTGCTGGTCGCGGTGCCGCTCCACCGCTGGCGGCTCTGGTCGCGCGGGTTCAATCAGGCGGCGCTCGTCGCCGACGAACTGGCGAAGCTCACGGGCGTGCCGTGCGATCATCATCTGTTGCTGCGGCGCAAGGCGACCGCGTCGCTGCGCGGCAAGGCGCGGCGCGAGCGCGAACGCATCGTTGCGGGTGCCTTTGCGCTCGCGGCTGATGCAAAGGTCCGCGCTGCGGGGCGGCACCTGATCCTGATCGACGACGTCCATGCGAGCGGTGCGACGCTGCGCGCGGCGGCGCGGGCGCTCAAACGCAGCGGCGCGTCGCGCGTTTCCGCGCTCAGCTGGGCGCGCGTCGTTCCCGATGCCCTGATGCCAGGCAACATATTTGACTTTGCCTCGTTGGATTCCGATATGATCGACAATCGAATGTCAGGATAACCCGATGGCCAGGATCGAAGTTTATACCAAAGCCTTTTGCCCCTACTGCTCGCGCGCCAAGGCGTTGCTCAGCGACAAGGGCGCCGAATTTCAGGAAATCGACGTGACGATGGATCGCGCCGGCTTCGACGCGATGGTCGAGCGCGCCAGCGGGCGCCGCACGGTGCCGCAGATTTTTATCGGCGGGCAACATATCGGCGGCAGCGACGACCTTGCCGCGCTCGAAGCGGGCGGCAAGCTCGACGCCCTGCTCGCCGCCGGCTGACGCATGATCGTCTTCGACCTCTGCTGCGCCGGCGAGCACCGGTTCGAGGCGTGGTTCGCGAGCAGCGAGAGCTTCGCGGACCAGCAATCGCGCGGGCTGATCGCCTGCCCGGTGTGCGGCGATGTCGACGTCAAAAAGGCCGTGATGGCGCCGCGCGTCGGCGCCAAGTCGAACCAGCAGGCCCCGGCCGTGCGCCAACCCGTCACGCCTCCCGCCGAGCCGGGACCCGAAATCGTTCGCAAACTGCTCGCCGAAATCGCCGCGAAGCAGGCCGAAATGCTCCCCCAGTCGCGCTGGGTCGGCCGCGACTTCGCGCCCGCCGCCCGCGCGATGCACGAGGGCCGCGCGCCCGAGGATCTGATCCACGGTCAGGCCTCGCCCGAAGAAGCGCAGGCGCTGCGTGACGACGGCATCGCGGCGATGCCGCTGCTGGTACCGATCGTCCCGCCCGACACCATCAACTGATCGACCGATTGACGCTGCCCGCGCCGCGCCGCTACACGGGCGCCGGCGCGCCCATAGCTCAGCAGGATAGAGCGTCGGATTCCTAATCCGAAGGCCACAGGTTCGAATCCTGTTGGGCGCACCACTTCGGAACAAAACTGGGCACCGCGGCCGGCTTTGTTTCGGTGGCTCCCGCGATCAACGCTTGCAGCAGATTGCTTTTCGAGCCGAGAATCCGAACCTCTCCGACATCGACCTCGACCCGCTGTGCGAGCGCGCGGACATGATCGCGGCGATAGCCGCCTCCCTCGATTCGTACCCTCTGACGCACAGCGGTGGCGAACTTAGCCAGCATGTCAGGTGCGACCGCGCGTTGGCCCGCAGCGCCGAGCGAGGCCGTTACGCGCTCCGCATCGGCCTTTGCCTGATCGCGTGTTGCCTTGAGGGTCGCGATACGCTCTTTGAGGTCAGGATCGTTCACGTCGGCAATGCCGTTCTCGATAGCATCGAAGAGCCGCTTTAGCCGCAGATCGGTCTCGGTGGCTCGCTTGTTAAGATCGGCCACATGGGCGCGCTTGCGCGACGTCTGTTCCTGTCGCCGATCCAGCACAGCAGAAAGGATGGCTTCCAGTCGGTCGGGTTGGAGAAGCCTGTCCTCCAGATGCTTTGCGACCAGATCGTCCAGCTTCTCCATTGGCACGGTCATGCCAGCGCAGGCGGTTGCCCCCTGCCGTGCCTTGGTCGAGCAGGCGTAGTAACGATACTGTCCACCTTTGCCGGTGCGGATGGTCATCGCGCCACCGCACTTCGCGCAATGAATGAGGCCGGTAAGCAGCGTGGGGCCGCTTATGACGCGGGGCGGCACCTTCTTCGGGTTTCGAGCCTGCAAGCGCGCCTGAACCGCCTCATAGGTCTCCTGATCGATGATCGGGGGAACATCGACCACGACGGCCTCAGACTTCGGCTTGAGCTTTCTGTCCTTGCCCCGGCGATTGAACTCGTGGCGCCCGGTATAGGTTGTGCGCGTCAGTATCTGGTGGACAGCGCCGAGGCCCCAGCGCCCGCCATCGCGAGTGAGAATGGACCTCTCGTTGAGCCAAGCCGCGATAGCCTTGACGCCCATCGAACCCGATACGCCATCGCCTTCCAGAGCGAGCCGGAAAATGGTTCGCACGGTCTCGGCATGGAAGGGGTCTATCTCCAACCGCTTCTTGACCTTCGCCCCGCGCTGCTCGGCTGCGACGACGCGATAGCCTATCGGCGGGAGCGATCCATTCCAGAAGCCTTGCCGTGCATTCTCGCGCATCGCCCGCAGAACATGCTTGGCGGTCTCTTTCGACTGATATTCGTCGAACAACGCCATGATCTGCCGCATCATGACGTGCATGGGATCGTCGCCCATTTCCTGCGTGATGGAGACGAGCTTCACGCCATTCTTGGCGAGCTTGCGGATATAGAACTCAAGCTCAAAATGATCGCGGAAGAAGCGAGAGAAGCTGTGAACGACAACGAGGTCGAACGGCGCCGGTTTCGAGGTCCCGGCCTCAATCAGCCTCTGGAACTCCGGGCGGCGGTCATTGGTCGCCGAGGCGCCAGATTCAACATAGGTGTCCACGACCTTGAGCCCGCGCGCTGCGCACCAACCTTCGCCCTGTCGCCGCTGGTCCGGGATCGACACGTCATGCTCGGCCTGCCTCGCGGTCGAAACACGAAGGTAGAGGGCCGCCCGCGCCCCCGTGATGGTCTGCGGCGCGGTCATGGCAGTCTCCGTAAGGTCAGCTTAGAGGGGCGGGGAAAAGAACTCGTCGAACAGGTCGCCAAACCAGCGTTCGAACACTTCGACTTCGGCAAGCGTGACCGGAACGGGATCGGGCCAATCATCGGTGACGCGCCAAGTCGAGAGGTCATGCTTGGGAGGGCGGCCCGGAAAGGGCCACGGCTTGCCGAGCAGCGCTTCAAGCTGCTCCGATGCGCTAGGCGCTCGCTCGGGGGAGGGGCAGGCCACGCTGCAAGCGTCGCGCGGTAACTCGCGCAATGGAACAATAATCGCCGCTTTTGTGGCGCGCATCCATAAATGGCGACGAAAAAGAATAAACAGGAAAGATCGGAGTCCGGCGCTGGGGCCGATTGTGAGCGCCAGTCGGGCCTCTCACTGCGAATCACCGGCATCCGCGCGCTTCGCAGACGGCTATTTGGATTGCTCGCGGGCATGATCTTCTCGCGCCTCGCGGATAGCGCATAGCACCTTGAAAATTTCCCGCTCGACCGTCTTTACGCTGATGCCGAGGCGGTGGGCGATGCGGTCGTATGGAAGGTCGTCGAAGCGGTGCATCAGGAACACATCGCGCGTTCGCTTCGGCAACCGGGCAATCGCCCATTCAATCCGCGCTATTTCTGGATCGGGAGCTTCGTCGAAGTTGGGAACGACAGGCGGCGGAACGAGCAGATCTCGGATCGTGCGTGCGAAGCGGGCAGCGAGGTTGTCGTCAGTCATGACCCTTCCTCCGCCGTGGGCGCGGGTGTCCCGTCACCCCTCGCACATGATCGAGCAATTCGCGGAGAAGGGCTGGAATGTGCGGCAGCGACTTGGGGACCGGGGGCCGCGATCCGTCGAAGTCCGGATTGCGCCAGACGCTGTAGGGCGAAAGCACCGGAGCCAACCGTTCGAGCGCGGCGGACTGATAGTTGAGACCGGTCGCGTTAGCATATGCCAGTGCCTTGCCGATATGCAGACCGATATGTCGGGCGCACCATCTGTCGTCGAAACCGACGTCCAGCAGATGCGAGATGAGCGCCAACTGCGCCACGATGCCGGTTTGATAGAGGAGGTCGCTCGTATCGGAGAAAAGCTGTTCCTCAATCGCCAGAAAGAAGCTCTCGGCGTTGCAATATCGGAAACGACTTAATGCCCTTCCTTTGCTGGAGCGGCACGCTGCTAATGGAGTTTCGCTGACCGGAAACATAGAAAAAGCACGAGGATTCGCCCCGGAAAGCAATAGGGAGGCAGCCATTGCTTCCCGCCTCGAAAGGCGAGGGGCCGCGACGCCGATTTTTGAGGTCACCGTTTCGCTCCATCCATTATTACCGATATCGGTTATACATCACAGTCTGCCAACTCCGCAATAAGCGATATCGGATATGAGGGTTGTGATTGCGCGTATGGTTGGGCTGGTTAGGTCGAGGCTATGGGAAGGCCTCCTCTCAAGGTGAAATCGACCGTCGTTCGTCTTCCGGAAGGATTGGGAGAACGAATAGATGCCCTCGCGGGCAAGCAACGTCGCGCCGCCTTCATTCGCGACGTGGTTGAGCGAGAGGTTGAGCGCCTTGAAAAACAACAGCGCGATATGGGGCTGCTCAAGTAGCCTGTTCGGTTCCGGGCGCAGCTACAGCAGGCTTGGCACCGCCTCCTGATTCTGAGTCGACGCTCCGGACATGTGGCCGGTGTCCAAGCCTGCTGTCTCCCGTGGGAGCTGTGGTTTCATGGGATAGGCAGCGAACGGCTCTCCTGACTTCCACATGGCCAGAAGAAGAACCGCAATTTTCCGTCCTATTGCAACTTTCGCCCGTGGGTAACCTATCCGGGCGGTGAGGGTCCTGCTCCAATCTACCAATGCAGATTCCCCTCGGATCTTGGCGACAAGGACTCTTGCGGCGAGGACAAGATGTGATCTTGTGAGCCTGCTTCCCGCTTTCGTTATTCGTGTGCGACGGATGGTGGAACCAGATTGCGTCACAGCCGGCACCATGCCGAGATATGGGCCAACGTCCGATGCCCTCTTGAAGCGATCCGGGTCGTCAATTGCAGTGTAAAATGAGATCGCGCAGATGAAGCCGACGCCGGGGACACCCATAAACCTCGACATAATAGGGCTAGCGAGAGCAATTGACTTGAGGCGGCGATCGGAGGCTTCGACATATCTCCGCATCCCATCCCAAAGATCGAGGAGCGGAATGACTCTGTCGCGCAAATGGTCTCCTTCCCGATCATTTACGGCATCAAGGGCTTCTTCGATCACGCCGCGCATCTTTGCACCCCTTGGGAGTTTAATGACGATGCCATTATCTACTAGCAGCGATCGTATTGCCGCCTGAAGGGATGCTCTTTGCTTGACGACCTGGTTTCGCAAAACGAGTTCAGCGCGCAAGCGTTGACACTCTAGCGATTTGACGTGGACATCGCGTATCTCGCCGATGCCTATCAGCGCCAGTTCAGCCAAGCCGCGGGCGTCGTTCTTGTCGCTTTTGTGGAGGCGGATCGCGAGTAAATTTTCTCTGCTTTCCTCGTGTCATGACTTCTACCTCGAAGCCTCTTGCTCGAAGCTCCAAAGCCAAACGCCTTCCTAGCCCTGCCTCAAGTACGATCCGCTGCACCTTCGCATCTGGAAGAATGAGGGTCGCGGCTGCAACGTCATCGGCGTTCGTCGCAACCAAACATTCGATGTGAACCTGTCCGTCACTGTCGATTGCACAAACTTGAGTCTGTTTCTGCGCTACGTCGAGACCAACCCAAAGTTTCATGCGCGCCTCCCGATCGTTCGAAAAGGGTGCGGCGGTCAGCTCATTTCGAGACTGGTGTTCCGAAGTCACCGTAAGCCGGGCGGACGACCTGCCGCTACCCTACCCGGATCGGGCATCTAAGCATGGGGCCAGTGTGTGAACCGCGCGTGACAAATGATGGGATTTGTGAGGGCAAGATAAAAGGCGTGCCAGCTTTGGGCCCGCGATGGTTGGATTCAAGCCGTCTGCATGTATGGCAGGTGCGGCCGCCTGCCATACGGTCGAATAACTTATCACAGGATTTCAAAGAGCTATTGTACGGCAGTGCGAAATTCGCGACTATCGGCGACACTCATCGAGCGTAAAATCGGCGTTAGCTCACTTTTTGCGCGCAAAGATTGAGCCAAGGCGTGGAGTTAGCTTATGCTGCTCTGATGACTGAATCAGATATCGGCGACGATCTCCTCTCAAGACTTCGCCCCTATCTCGACTCCGTGCGGGATGCGGGCGGAGACATCATCGAAGAGGTTGGTAGCGAGCTGACCCAAAAGACCTCTGCCGGAATTACTGGTTTAGGTCTTAAGACAGCAGGCGCAGTTCACCGTGCTATCCGCAATCGCATGAGTCGAGCGAAAGCGAAGAAGCAACTCGATGCAGACCTTAAAGACGCCCAGACTCCCGCGGAGCGTGAGGCAGCACACCGCCGTTTTCTGAGTGCGAACCCCTTCCTCAAGGAGTCTCTTGAGGCTCTCCTTGAACGACGAGATTACCTCCTTGCACTGGCCGACGCCTGTAACGATTTACCAATCGCAGACCTTGTCCCCGGAGGTCATCGGCTGCGTGATGTTTATGTTGCGCCAACGCTTGTTCAACTATCTGGTGACGAGAACACTCCCCGCGCTGATCGAAAGACCGGGCAACACGCGCTCCCTGACGAAGGAAGCCACGTCGTATTTGGGGATGCAGGTAGTGGGAAATCCTCGCTCGCGAGATTCATGGCCGGAACGCTTGCACTAACCATTCTACAGAATGAAAATGCGACGGCGCTCGATCAACATAGGCTACCCGTTTATGTGCAAGCCGCAGGTCTCACAGATGGTAGCTGGGCTGCGGCGCTTCAACGTTCAGTGACTAATCAACTAGGATTACGTCACATTGCTCCGTTGGCCGACACCTTTTTCGATCCTCATACAACGCACGGGCACCGAGTTTGGACCGTTCTGATAGATGGCTTCGATGAGATTGATGATCCAGATCAGCGGCTTTCAGTTTATCATGCGGTTGTTGCGCTTCAGGAGCGTGAAGCAGAGAGCTTTCGCTTCATTCTTTTTGCACGGCCGGATTCAATTCCCGTACCCGAGAAGGGCTTCAAAGCTTGGCGGGTCGAGCCACTCACTGACGCATCTCGACTTATTGAACGCTATTTGAAAACAGGTGCTCAGCGGAAGGCTTTAACACGTCTACTGGCGCTGCCCGATTACCGGGAAATTGCTCGCAATCCATTTTTCGTTGCTATGTCAGCGACGCTTGTTTCTGAGAGCCCGCAGCTTCCAAGCGAGCCATTTGCTCTCGTTGAAGCCTTCATTGAACGAGGAATTGAGACTGTCGCGCGTGGCTCGACCGAGCGGCGAGCCGCAATTGCCGAATTACTTTCTTTGGTCGCGGCTACGCCAGACATTAATGTCCATGAACTCGTTATCTCCCGACGCAAAACCTGTGCTTCGTTGTCAGATTCTGCTGCGACGCTGCGAATGCGGCGAGATGTCGATAAGGCGCTGCGAGGCACTGGGCTTCTCAAACTAATCCCCAATGGTGCGTATCAGTTTTTACATCGACTAATCGACCGGCACATTTTTGCGGAAAACATGGCAAGAACTGAGGTCCCTGATCGCGAGGTTTGGGCTCGTCGCGACCCGAACCAGATCGGTTGGGCGAGCGTTGAACAACTAATAGTTCGCTGGTCAGAAAATGGGGAAGATGTGGCGAGCGCAGTCGAAGCACTCGGCGATTTTGGGCGCGCAGGCCGGGATGCGATGCTTCACCTCGCGCTTCAATTACCAAATGTCCCTGATCGCGCTTTCGACCACGCACTTTCAGGTCTCATCAGCAAACTCGAAGATGGAGACATCACCGCAGCGGAAGAAGATCTCCTTCCGCGATTGGCAAGCCGCCGTCCCGTGTTTCTGAACCGCCTTAAGCACACAATTCGGAACAATTACTTCAGCTATTGCATGCTTCCTGCTGCCTCCGCCGTGGCGAAAGCGGGCTGTTTCGGCGACGTCCACTCAACTCTGCTGTCAGTTGTCGCAGAGGAAGACGGCGATCCCTCAACGCAAGTTTCCGCAGCCCAAATCCTGTTCGAACATGGAGCGCGCGAGGTGGCGCTTGCTTGCTTCCGTCGGATAATCGACGAAGCGCCGGATAGCTGGGAACGACTTGAGGCCGCAACGCAACTTTATAAGGCCGTTTCCGAGGAACAAAATTTGCAGGTCCTACGCGATCTGATCATTCGCGATTATGTTGAAGGGGGCGCGCCGGTCGCCCCGTTTAGTGTGCGTAAAATTATCGACCTCGGTGAAATTGAGTTAGTGCTCCCGTTGTTACGCCAGGCGGCCCAGCCAACCTCGCGAGCGAGCATTGGCTTCGATTTTACAGAACAGCTCGAAGCCGCACGATTGCTGGGCGCTCACCGTCCGGCTGAGGGTATCAGTTCGCTTCGCGCGTTGCTCGCGCAAGAGGGCATTAATCTTCGGAGCCAAGCTGAGTTGCTCTCCGCGCTCTATTCGCTTGATCCTGAGAGCGATGCACTGGAGCAACTCAGCCTATTGGTCAAAGCCGCCCCAACGGAAGCAGATTGGCGCGTGATCGACATTCTTGTCGAGCGCAACATGGACGCTGTAGCGTGGGAGGCTGCTGAAGCCGTCCTTACCGACCAAATACGTCGCCACAGCTTTGATCATAGCGCGCGAGAAATCGCTGAGCGAATTCTGTTATTCGCTCCTGAGGGCGCGTTGGAAAAGCTTATCCTCGAAGGTGTGGCGCGTTGCCCGACGCCTGATCTTGCATCGGCGCTAGCTCTTGTTGGTCGAAGCGCAGATGCACGCAAACATCTTGTAACAATGCTCGAAGGATCTGACAAAACTGTCTCAATCCGCGCTGCGCGTCGGCTAGCCGTCGTCGGTGGCCGTCCGATGGCAGTCCGAGCCTCACCAGATTAGCACGGGATCGGACTCAGCCGCTGTCGTTGCGAATGGAGGCAGCAGGCGCCATTGAGTCTCTTGGCGAGCACAAACTCGCTCTTGCAGCCTATCGCAAGATGGTCCGCGATCCCGCTCTTTCTGTCGGAGCGCGATGCGATGCTGCGGAGCACTATTCCGAGATTTCGAGAGGAGAGGATGACGAGGTTCTCGACCTGCTTGCGGATATCGCAGATAGTGACGACTATTCCTTATCGGACCGCCTACTCGCTCTTCTATCCTGCTGTGAAATCGACCGCAGCGGTGATTTTCTGTGGGATGGAGAGGAACTGTTCTGGGAAATCATCGACAAAGAAGATTTCGGTGCCGTCGACGCCCCATTGCTCATTAAACTTGCCGAGCATCTAGAAATCGAGCTTTCTCAAATTCCCATGCTGCTCCCGCTATTGAGCGACTCGAACGTAGCAACCAACCTTCGCATATCTGGCTTGAAGAAACTTGTATCAAATCCGGAGCATGACGACTTCGCTCGTGCAGCTCTCGCGCGTATCGCGCTCGACGAAGAAGAAGGATGGAAAAACCGGAAATCTGCAATCGACAAACTGGGTCCGCGATTGCCCCCGGACGTGAGTCGCGCTGTTACTGCCCTGTCAAAAAACGAACTGGCGCCACCTCATTGGCGTCTCGCGATTGTGGATGCGTGCTCGCGTTGGCAGGCGCCTCACGGCCACATTGGCCTTGAAGAAATTTCTGCCGATAGGTCGCTGTCTGTCCGGATACGAATCAAGGCGCATGCAGCTGCTAGAGGGATCAAGCCCGACGCGCCCTTTCCTGATTTTTCGTTGGTGGAGGATCTTGAGGCCTCCGAGCGTATAGTCATCGCCAATAGGGCGCGCGCCGAAGGGTTAGAGGAAATGGCAGCGGCACAACTTGCCGCCTTGCTTTCGGAGCGCCCTCTACCCACTCTGGAACTGCTCGACATCAGAGCGCTGGCCAGCTCTCTAGGCGATTTAGCGGCCGCCTCGGAAATTGATGACGCCATCGCCGCTCTTCCACTCGAAGTTATGATCCACACTCAGGACACCCATCACGTACTTGGACTCCTCGACCTGTTAGCTGCCCGCGACCCTGCTGAAGCGGAAATTAGGCTTCGCGGAATGCTATGTTCCGAGGATTTGAGTGCTTGGTCGCTGCCCGCCGTCGTTGATCGGCTTGCGGCGCTGACAAGTGAGGAACAGGCTCTCGCGGAAGTTCGACCTGTAATCGACAACATAATCGCCGAAGTATTTGACGATGCCCATCCATCCGGTGGGCGCATTTATCTACTCGAGCAATTTTTTGAACGCGGTCTAGTTTCCGATGGAGCTCTGCTCCTCAACTACGCAGCGGACGAGAACCGTCGGTTCAGCGAGCGCGCAAGTGCGGCAGTTCTCGCCCTCAGAAAGTGCGGTAGGACAGATGCCGCTAAGGCTAGGATGCTTCTTGACGGACTACACGAGCACATTCCGGAAGGCGTTGGCGAGGCGATATTTGCTGGGAAAGCGATGCAGCGGGGCGGCTTTGCCGCTGATGCTCTACGGATGGCGAAACACTGCCTTGCGGCCGAGTTGCGCGAACCCAAGGAAGTTCTCTATCTCGCAGCATTGTTTGAGGATTTAGGCGATGCTGCCAAAGCGGACGAGTTAATTCGGCGGATTACGCTCTCCGAACTCAGCGACGCTTTTCTCAGTGACGATGACAAGGCGCGACTGAGGCGCATCTTCGGTGACATTGCCGTGAACGAAATGCTCGACGCGCGGTCGGCCAAATCAGAATATATGATTGATCGCCTTCAAGACGCCCGCGAACGTATCGAGGAGGATGGCGATGTGGCGGCTTTTAGATTCCTCCACGCCACAGCATTGGACGCGCCTGATGCGTCAGACCGACTTGAGGCCATCGACGTTCTTGAGCAGCTAGGATTCCGAGGGCTGTCGCGACAGCTATTTCGGGTCCTTGATCTGGAGGCGATTGAGCCTTTGTGGATTGCTGAGCAATGCGCGCGTTTCGGTTGGAGGCAAGAGGCGCTGATCCACTATCGAGCGGCTGTCGGAAAAACCTGCAATGAGAATAATCATATGATTCTCGCCGGCTTCGCCGACCTAGGTGCGGTCGACGATATTGCACCGGCAATTGCCGCTATGGAAGCTGAAGACAGCGACGGATTGCCGGAACAACGAGAGACAGCCGCCAGCGCGTCCTAGAGGACGATAGAAAAGCAGTAGTTCTCGTCTTCGTTGAGCGTGGCGCACCATTTTCCCGATGCTTAGCGGCCGAATCGGCCCTGAAACTCACCGTTTGTTTACCATTATCGGCCATAGGGCTTGGATGAATGGCGAACCGGGACATGTGCGCCAGGCGCCCCGCCCGCCGGGAGGAAAAATGGATAAGCTTGTCGTCTATGCGGAACGCCTGTTCCTGATCGTGCTCAGCGGCGGGGTCGTGATGCGGCTGTGGCCGTCGCTGGCGGAGCATCCCGAATTTTCGCTGTTCCTCTTTTCAGAGCTGCTCGGTGTCTTTCTGATCCTGACGCAGCGGCGGGGCAGCTGGACGACCGAAGCCTTCCCGATCATCATCGCGCTCATCGGAACCGGCGCCGCGCTGCTCGTCATGCCGCAAGGCACGGCGCTGGCGCCCGCGGCGGTGTCGGCGACGCTGTTCTTTGTCGGCGGTTTCATCGCGCTACTCGCCAAACTGTCGCTCGGTCGCAGTTTCGGGCTCGTTCCCGCCAATCGCGGCGTAAAGCGCGGCGGCATCTATCGTTTCGTCCGCCACCCCATGTATTTCGGCTATATGATGAACCACCTGGGCTTCCTGCTCGCCTTCTTCTCGCTGTGGAACGTCGTGATCTACGCGATCGCTGGTATTGCCTGTGGCTGCGCGCGCGCGAGGAAGAGAAGTTCCTGCTGCGCGACGAGGCCTATGTCGCCTATGCGTCGGACGTGCGGTTCCGGCTGGTGCCGGGCATTCTCTAGACCCGGCCATAGCGGCAGAACCCTTTGCGTCCGGCGCTATAAGGGCTCTGACCCTCAGTCGCGGAAACGGATCGCCATGCCCTCGGCATCCGCCGTGATGCGCACGCCGACGTCATAGAGTTCGGCGAGCAGCGCCTCGGTCATCACCTCCGCCACCGGCCCCGCTGCGAGCAGCCGTCCTTCGCGGACGGCGACGATGTCGTCGGCATAGCGCAGCGCGATATCGAGATCGTGGATCGCCATCACCACCGTGCGTCCCGCATCGGCGCGGGCGCGCAGGCGCCGTCCGGCGTCGAGCGCATGGCGCGGGTCGAGCCCCGCTGTCGGTTCGTCGACGATGAGCAGTTCGGGATCGCCGACGATCGCGCGTGCCAGCATGGCGCGGGCGAGTTCGCCGCCCGACAGGTCGGTCGCGGGGCGATCGCGCAGGGACAGAAGGTCGCACGCCGCCAACGCCTCGTTGATCGCGGGACGGAAGACGGCCGGAATGTCGCCGAAGGCGGGGAGCACGGGGGTCAGCCCCAGTGCGACGACGCGTTCGACGCTGATCGGCCATTCGACCGCCGCGCGCTGCGGCAGATAGGCGCGGCGCCGCGCGAGATCCTTGCGGGCGATGGATGAGAGCGCTTGTCCCCCGAGTTCGACGCTGCCTTGATCGGGCGCCCGCAGCCCGGCCGCGACCTCGAGCATCGTGCTCTTGCCCGCGCCATTGGGGCCGATCACCGCGGTCACGCCGGCCGGGCGCAAAGGTCACGTCGATGCCGTCGAGCACGACGCGTGCGTCGCGGCGGACGGTCAACCGGGAGAGCGTCAGCGCGCTCATGCCGTCCGCCTTTGCACGTGGAGGACGAGCCATAGGAAGAAGGGCGCGCCGACGAGGCTGATGAACACGCCGAGTGCGAGTATCTTGCCGTCGACGACGAGCAGCCGCGTGCCGATGTCAGCGAGGGTAACGAGCAGCGACCCGGCAAGCGCTGCGGGGATCAGCGTCTTGCCCGGCCGATGCGCGACCAGCGGCCGGACGATGTGCGGCGCGATGAGCCCGACGAAGCTGATCGCACCCGCGACCGAGGTCGCCGCGCCGACCCCGAGCGCGGTGCCGAGCAGCGCGAGCAGGCGCGTGCGCGCGACAGGAATGCCTAGGCTCTCGGCCTGTGCTTCGCCCAGCGCCAGCGCGTCGAGCGCGCGGCCGGTCATCAGCAGCAGTGCGCCGCCGATCAGGATGAAGGGCGCGGCGAGCCACACATGATCCCAGCTGCGGTCGACGAGCGAGCCCATCAGCCACATCATGATCTCATAGGCGGCATAAGGGTTGGGCGCGATGTTGAGCGCGACGCTGACGCCCGCCGCCGCGATGCTGCTGACCGCTGCGCCGGTCAGGATCAGCGACAATGTGCCGCCCCGTCGCGACAGGATCAGCGCGGTGCCCGCGGTGACGAAGCCGCCGACGAGCCCGAACAGCGGCGGCGCGAGTGGAAAGATGGCGGCAACGCCGAAATAGATGGCGATCACGGCGCCGAGCGAGGCGCCCGCCGACACGCCGAGCAGCCCCGGCTCGGCGAGCGGGTTGCGCAGCAATCCCTGCAGGACGGCGCCCGACATGCCCAAGATCGCGCCGACCATCAGGCCGAGCACGAGACGCGGCAGGCGAATTTCGGCGATGATCAGCGACGCGAGATCGGCGCGGCCCGCGAGCAGGCCGTCAAAGGCCTGCCCCGGCGTCAGCCACACCGTCCCGGCAAGCAGCGAGGCGAAGCCCGCAAGCAGCAGCGCGGCGATCAGCGAGGGGATGAGCCAGCGCGTCACGGCCGCACCGTGGGGGAATAGGCGAGGGGAGCGTGCGCCTCCGTCGCAACCTCGCGCAACTGGGCACGGAGCGCGATCGCGGCTTCGGCCACTTTCGGCGTCCCGCACGCATAATAAGCGGGCGCGATGCGCAGCGTCCGCTTGCCGCTCCAGTAACGGCGCACCAGCGGATGATGCTCGATATTCTCGCGCTGCCCATGGAGCGGCCGCACGCCAGCGCCCTTGATCAGCAGGTCGGGTGCCGCGGCGAGCAGCACTTCGGTATCGGGGCGGTTATAATCGGACACCGGCGGTTCGTTCGCGATGTTCACCGCGCCGGCGGCCTCGATCACCGCATCGTAGAGCGAGCCCTTGCTCGCGCTGAACCCCGCGCCGTCCCATGCGACGACGCGCAGCGGCGGGCCGGGGTTGCGGCTGAGCTCGGCAAGCTGGCGGTCCATGTCGGCGATCATCGCCTCGCCGCGCGCGACTTCGCCGACCGCCTTCGCCACCTGCCGCGTCACGGCGCGGACGGCGTCGAAGCTGTCGGCGCTGTCGACCTCGATCACCGGATAGCCGAGCCGCTTCAGCATTGCGCGCGTCACCGGCTTCGAAAAACGGTCGGTGATGATCAGGTCGGGCTGTTGCCGCACCACTTCCTCGGCAAGGCCGTGGTTGATATCGACCTTTTGCGCTTCCTGCGCCATCAGCGACCCCGACGGATCGCGCGACAGCCAAGTGACCGACGCGATCCGTTCGGGGGGCAGCAGCGCCAGGACCAGCTGGTCGGTGCACTGGTTCGTCGACATGACGCGCATCGGCCGGGGCACGGCGCCGGAACCCGCGACGCTGCCCGCCGAAACCGGCAGCGTCGCGGCGACCAGGCCGAGCACCAGGCCGGGCAGTCGCATCAGAAGCGGACGCGCACGCCGCCATAGGCCGCGCGGCCCTGGGTACGATAGCTGAACACTTCCTCATATTTTTCGCCCGCGAGATTCTCGACGCGTGCGAAGACCGAAATGCTGTCGGTCAGCTTGTAGGTCGCATTGAGGTTCACCAGCACATATTCCTTCAGCGACACCGTCGTCGGCGCGAAGAAGATCGGGTCGAGGAAGGCGACGTCGGTCTGGCGGCCGTTATAGCGGACGGTCAGCGTGCTCGAAAAGCGTTCGTCGGGGCTGAAGACCGTCGCGTTGAAGCTCGCGACATGCTTCGGGCGGCGCACCTCGAGCACGCCATTCTCGCGCGCCTTCAGCCAGGTATAGGCGAGGTCGAGCTCGATCTGCGGGATCGGACGCGCGTTCGCGAAGACTTCGACGCCGCGCTGCTTCGACGTCGTCGTGCGGTTCGCCGGCGTCGCGATGAAATTCGGCGGCGGGAAGGTGGTGAAAATCTCGCCTTTCAGCTTGTTGTCGAAATAAGTGACGCCCACGGTTGCCAGATCGTCGCCGATCGTCTGTTCGATCCCGGCTTCCCAGCCCTTCGACTTTTCGGGGCGCAGGTCGGGATTGCCGATGAACAAGCCGTCCGAGAAACCATAGAGCTCGTAATAGCCGGGATTCTTGACGCCCGTGCCATAGGCGCCGCGGACACGCGTGCCGGTGGGAAGCTTGTAGCTCGACTGGATACGGAACGTCGTCGCATCGTCGAAGCGGTCGTTCTCGTCATGCCGCACCGATGCGCCGAGCGCGAAGGCGTCGCCCGCCAGCAGCTCATACTGGCCGACAAAACCGATATTGTCGGTGTCGCGCCGGCCCTGGAACACGAAGGGCGAGGGGGTGGTGTTGCGGAATTCCTCACGCTCGACGTCGACCGCTGCGGTCAGGCGGTGGACGACTGCATCGGTGCCGAAGCGCAGGCTCGATTCGAACGACCCCTTGTAGCGGCGGCCTTCGCTGCCGCCGTCGCGGATCGACGCCGAATAGGCCTTGCGCACCGTGTCGGTGACCTGCCCGGTCAGCGCGTTGGTCCAGCGGCCGTCGAGCGCTGTGAATTCGGCGCGCAGCAGGCCGTGGAACGACTGGCTGGTGTAATAGGTGCCGGGGCTGTCGACGATGGTGCCGTAGAGCGGGCTGGTGCCGTCGAACTCGCTGTTGTTGCTGTCGGCGTCGGTATAGCCGTAGCGCACGACGCCGGTCAGCCGGAAGCTGTCCGACGGCGACCAGATCAGCTTGCCGCTGATCCCGACATTGTCCGATCCGATATCGCGCGTGCCGAAGCGCGCGGTCGGCGACCCGCCGGTGTGGAGATAGGCGCCCGAAATCGCATAATCGAGGTTGCCGCTGACGCCCGCGACGCGCAGATCGCCCGAGAAGGTTTCGAACGACCCCGCCTCGGCGCGCGCGCTGATCCCCGGGGCCTCGGCGCCGGTCAGCGTGATATAATGAACGACGCCGCCAATCGCGTCCGATCCATAGAGCGACGACTGCTGCCCGCGCAGCACCTCGATCCGCGCGGCGGGCGAGGCGATCAGTGTCCCGAAATCATATTCGCCGTTGAACGGGTCGGACACTTCGATGCCGTCGATCAGCGTCAGGACGTGATTGCCCTCGGTGCCGCGGATGCGCAGCTGCGTCTGCCCGCCGACGGCGCCGAGGCGGCTGACCGCGACGCCGGGCACGTCGCGCAGCACGTCGGACAGGATGCGCGTCTGGCGGTTCTCGATCGCGGCGGCGTCGATCACGGTGACCGAAGAGCCGAGCTGGTCGACGCGTACGCCTTCGCCCGAGCGCGACGCGGTGACGACGATCGTGTCGCCGGCCTCGTCGGTGGTCGGCAGGTCGGGATTGGACTGCGCATGCGCGGGCGATGTCGCTGCGGTCAGCGCGATCAGTGAAATGAAACTCGTCTTCAACATGGGTAAGCCCCCTTGGCGCCAGAGCAACTTGGCGGGGCGTGCCGGTGCGAAGGCACCGGTCGGAGCGCGACCACGGGCGGGCGCGAAAAGGCACCCGTATCCGCGCACCGATGCGGCCCCAGCCGCATGGTCGTCGCTCAGACGGAGGATTACCGTGCCATGACCATCCCCTGGATCAAGGCAAGAGCGACCGGTGCGCCGGCAGGTCTCCTGGCTCGCGGGTCAAAGCTCGAAACACGCCTTCCCAGGTTTCCCCAGTGGCTGCCCCGGACACAAATCCCGGGCCATGCTCTCGCTCGCCGCTTACAGTTGCAGGGACAGCCTCGGATTCGAGCGGCCGAAGACGCTCTCACCGCGTTCCCGTTTTAAGCCCCTTGCGGGGCACCGGCGCGATCATGTGCGGGCCGACGGCCCTCACGGCGCCCGCCCATAACGAAACGCGCCGTTTTGGCAATCGGCTTTTGCACAGCGCACGGAAGGCTCGCCGGGCGAGACGACAATGGAAGGACAGTGGCCCCGTGTCGTCTCCAATCGGCCGAACAGGGCCGGAACCCCATATGAGTTCCGACCCTGCCTGCCAGCTTGCCCCGCGCGAACGTCCGATCATTTTCCCGTCACGCAGGGACCGACTTGGGTTCAGGCATTGAGCCCGCCATCGACCGTCAGCGTCGCGCCGCTGATCTGCCGCGCTGCGGGACTGGCAAGGAAGGCGACGGCGGCGGCAACGTCGGCGGGCGCTCCATAACGGCCGAGCGGGGTCTGTGCGCGCAGTTCATCGGCCTGATCGCCTTCGGCGGGGTTCATGTCGGTGTCGGTCGCGCCCGGCTGGACGAGGTTGACGGTGATGCCGCGCGGCCCGAGTTCGCGGGCGAGGCCGCGAGCCAGCGCGATCTGCGCCGACTTGGTCGCCGAATAGACGGTGACGCCGGTCGTTACGATACGGTCGGCAAGCGACGAGCCGATGAAGATGAGCCGGGCGTCTTCGCCAAGATGCGGGATCGCGGCCTTTGCGAGAAGAATGGCGGCGCGCACGTTGATCGAAAGCAAGGCATCGATGTCATCGACGCTCATCTCCTCGACCGGGCCGCCCCGGGCGATGCCGGCGTTGTTGACGACGATGTCGAGTCCGCCGAGATTGGCCACCGCGGTTTCGACCAGATGCCGGATCGCCTCCGGATCGGCGCTGTCCGCCTGGATTGCGACGCCATTGCGGCCCGCAGCTTCGATTTTGGCGACCACCGCTTCGGCGAGGTCGGTGCTACGCTCATAGCCTATCGCGACATCGGCACCCTGTTCGGCAAGGGCCTGCGCGATGGCGGCACCGATGCCGCGCGAACCGCCGGTGACAAGGGCGCGTTTTCCTTCAAGATTGATCATATCCTATTCCTTTCATTTTCAGGGTTGAGAGGGGAATCAGCCGTCAGCCGAAAACTTCGGTGGCGTGCATCGGGTCGGTATATTCGACGACGCTGGCCACCTTGCCGCTTACGAAACAGCACCTGCCCATCGGCACGGTCGGGAAACGGGCTTTCTACCAGCTTGAAATCGCCGAGCTTCGCATCCCCCGCCGGACGCGAAACAAGGACATTTTGGCGGATGGACCGCTGCGTCATTTTACCCTTTCCAGGCGTGACGTCCCGCTTTCCGGCGGGTGGCTATATTATGTAGTGATCGATATATAATTCAGTGGACCGGTTGTGCAAGGCCCTGGGGAATATTATATAACGATCGATGCAAAAAGACGGTGACATGCCTCTGGAGAGCGACAAAAGCTCCGTTCGCGGGCGCGGACGGCCGCGTGCGTTCGACCGCGAGGCGGCGCTGTCCTGTGCAACGCGCCTGTTCTGGACAAAGGGTTATGAGGCGACGTCGATCGCCGACCTGACCGACGCGATGGGCATTGGGGCGCCCAGCCTCTATGCGGCGTTCCGGTCCAAGGATGCGCTCTTCATCGAAGCGGTCGACCATTATCAGCGGACCTATGGCGGGCTTGTCTGGTCCGGTTTCGAGGCCGCGGATACGGTGCGCGACGCGGTGCAGTCGCTGCTCCTGGATTCCGCGACAGCCTTGACCGGCGGCGTTGCGGACAATCCCTATGGCTGCATGGTCACTTTGTCCGCAGCCGGCAGCGAGGGGCATCCAAAACTCGGCGAAATAGTCCGTGCCGCGCGCAATATCGGTTTCGAGCGGCTTGAAGCGCGCTTGCAGCGTGCTGTTGCTGAGGGAGAGTTCCCGCGACGACGGATATCGCCGCGCTCGCCCGCTTTGTTCAGGCGGTGCAGGCCAGCATGTCGATCCTTGCTCGCGATGGCGTCAGCGCGGAGGAACTACGTGCGGTGGCGGATGTGGCGATGGCGGGCTGGGATGCCCGCGTAGCGAGCGACAAAGGCTGATCGCGGGCGGATTCGGGTCAGCGGCTGGTGGGCGCAACACCGTTCATGATCGCGGCCACCATCGGCGCCATCAATTCGCGATAGTCGCGACCGAAGACCAGCTTGCGCGACGCCTCCAGCGAAACGAGGCCATGCAGGCTCGCCCAGATCAGATGCGCCGCAGTCATCGGGTCGCCCGTTTCTCCGGTCTCCGTGAAATAGCCTTCGACGACTTCCAGCACGACGTTCCATGCGCCCGACTGGCGGCGGATTGCATCGCCGAAATCCTCGATCATGCGACCGGGACTGTCATAAACCCAATAATCGAACATCAGCCGATAGGCGCGGCGCTCGCGCAGTCCGAATTTCAGATAGGCAAAGAGCACTTTTTCCAGATTGGTCCGCCCGGTCTGCGCATCGTCCAAGACATCGCGCAGCGCGGCTTCGAATTGCAGGAAGGCGCGCGTCCGCAAATCCTGCAGCAAATGGTCCTTCGTCGGAAAATATTTATACGGCATCATCGGCGAGGAGCCGATGACACCCGCGATCTCGCGCATCGAAATCGCGTCGATCCCGCCGCGGTCGAAAAGGGTCAGGGCGGCGTTGCAGATGCGGTCGCGTGCGGCGGCATGAGCAACCTCCAATTCCTCCGCCGACGCGGGTGGACGTCCGCGCCGCCGCTTGATCGGCGCTCCGTCATTCTCTTGATTTGCCGTCGACAAGGTCCGCGGTTCTCCATGGTCGCCGACTTGTCCGGCGCCAGGAGACCCTATTCGTCATCGTCAGTGTTTTGCAAATCATCTCGCTACGCGGGGGCAGCTTAGGTCGGGCCCTAAGGCGCGATCAGTTTCACCGACAGCGCGCCCATCGTCGACGACAGATGCTCGACCGTGTCGCCGACCTGCATATAGCGTCCGGCTTTCAGCTCGTTCCGCACGAACCGGTTGATGACCGAGAAGAAGGGCGATTTGCCGCGCAGGAAGCGGCCGAGCAGGATATGGTCGACGATGCCGCCGCGCTTGTCTTCGGCCGCCGGCGGCATAAACAGCACGCCCTCGCTGGTGCCCGACATGACGGCGGCGCCGCGCGGGATCGTGTCGTTCTCGAGCAGCGGCACCTTCCGGCCCTGATAGGAATAGCTGCCGCCGCCGCCGCCGGTCAGCGCCTTTTTTACCAGCGCCTCGAAATCGAGGATCATCGCGCCGCCGCGCGCGTCCTGCTTCACCGCACCATTGAGGCGGGTCACGATGCGCTCGCTCTTCACGAAGGCGCGCCAGTCGTGCGGGACGACGAGAAATGGGCCGGTCGGAAAATAGTCGGGGCCGCTCTTGGCGTCGCTGAAGCCCTTGCCCGAGGGGACATTCTGCGGATCGATCTCGCGCAGCAAAGTCGCGCGGTCAGTAAAGTCGCCGCACAGGAAAAAGCCTTTCCGCGCGGCCGCGAAATCGTCGAGCGAGGCGACGTCGCGGTCGAACCGAACGCTGATCTCGACCTCATAATCCATCAGCGTGCCCGGATGGACGACCAGCGTCGTCCGCGCCGGCGATGGCTGGCCGAATTTGGGAAAGTTGAAGACGGTCTTGCTGCCTGCCTCCCTGGCATGTTCGGCGAAGTTGGTGCCGGTGGCGAGATGGCGGTCGGCCATCGCGCCCGACGGCAGCAGGTCGGCGATCGCATAGACCGAATTTGATCCTTCCTCCGCAATCAGCGAGCGCAGCTTGTCGTCGCCGATCGCTGCCATCGCGTCGAAGATATCGACGCCCGCGGGCGCGCCGTGCGCCGTTAGGTCGATCGCCTCGATCGTGTCGCCGTCGTAGCCCGTCACGAGCAGCGTCACGACCTCACCCGCGCCGTTCACCGTCTGGGCAAGGGTGAAGGCGACCGACGCGGGTGCGAGAGAGGGGGCGATCGGCTCCGCTTCCGGCGAGATGCGGTTCGACCGGGTCGATCGATCGGCACTCAGCGGTAGCGGCAGGGCGATGGCGGCATAGGGACGGCGCATGCGGGCGTGTTTCCTTGTTGGCTGGTCAGAAGTGAAAGGAGAGGTTGGCGCCCCAGGTGCGCGGTGGGCCGTAGGACACGAAGCGCTGCGACAGGATGCCCTGCGGGAAGACATAGTTCATCTCGGCTTTGTCGAGCAGGTTGCGGACGAACAGCGCGGCTTCCCATTTGCCCGAGTCCGGCACCCAGGCCAGGCGCAGGTCGACCATGTCCTTGCCCTTGCGGACCCCGAATTGCAGGTCGGCGGGGGCATCGTTGTTGACGCTACTGCGCGTGTTATAGTCTGCGCGGAGGCGTAGCACGCCCGCACCCGCGATCTGCGGCGAGTCCGCCACTGCCGACATCGCGAGCGTCCATTTGGGCATCTTGGCAAGACGCGTGCCCGCGAGGTCGTTGCCGTCGAGATCGATATATTCGTCGAATTCCCCGTCATAGATCGCGGCACCCATCGACAGCGTCAGCCAGCGGCTCGGCCGTGCCTGCGCCTCGACCTCCAGCCCGCGGATCGTCGCGCTCGCGGCGTTGCTGGTGATCTCGACGCTGTTGGCGTTGAATGCCGACACCTGGATACCGTCATATTGCATGTCGAAAGCGGTGAGGTTGAGGTGCAGCTTGTTGTCGAGCAGCTTGGTGCGGATTCCCGCCTCGAAATTGAGGACCGTTTCCTCGTCGAACGGCGTGGTCGCCGCGACGAGGTTGACCGGTTCGGAGTTGAAGCCGCCCGACTTGTACCCCTGCGACACCGCACCATAGATCATGAAGGCGTCGCTCGGACGGAATTGCAGCGAGACGCGGCCGGTCGGCTTGCCCCAGCTTTCGCTGACATTGGCGATCAGGGGCTGCGAGGGATCCTCGACGAAGAAGCCCGCGAACGGCCCCTGCGCGCGGCTGTCGAGGGCGAAATCTTTTTCGTCGTGCGAATATCGGCCGCCAACCGTCAGCGTGAGTTCCGGCGTGATATCCCAGGCGACCTCGCCGAACACGCCATAGCCCTGCGCTTTGCTCGACTGGCGGAGCTGCTGCCTCGTCGGCCCGAAATTGGTCGCGGCGCCGCCGAACCGGTCGAAGCCGTAGCGCATTCTCTCGTCAAGGTAGAAGACCCCGACGACCCAATAGATGCTGTCGTTCGCGGCATCGCCATCCAGCCGGATCTCCTGCGTGAAGACCCTGGCATTGTTGCGCACGTCGAGATTGTTGTAGGCGAGCGGCGAGCTCTGGAAGAAATGATTGTCGCCGTGCCGGTACGACGTGAGCGCGGTCAGTCTGGACCAGCCGAAGTCGATGACCAGTTCGTTCGACACGCCCCAGATGTCCCGGTCGAAGAAGCTGCCGCCGGGGATGGTCATGATCTTGTAGGGGTCGGTGCTCGGTTCGAATATCGGGTCGGAGAACGGCGGGCCGAGCACCTCCAGCGTCGGATCATAAGCCTTGAGCGGTGAGGTGTCGTCGTGACGTTCGACGCTGCCATGGATACGCAAGGTCGTGGTGACGTTGTCACCCAGCTTTTGCTCGATCGTCAGACGGCCGGCGAAGGATGCGCGATCGTCGACATCGCGGCCCGTCGCGACATCCTCGAAATAGCCGTCGCGGCGGCTGTACTGAAAGGCGAAGCGCGACAGCGTCGATGCGCCGATAGGGATATCGAAACCGGCATCGAACTTGATCGTGCCATAAGTGCCGACATCGAGCGACACGTCGCCGCCGGCGACATCGCCCGGACGACGGTTGATGACATGAAAGACGCCGCCGGTTGCATTGCGGCCATAGGTCGTGCCCTGCGGCCCGCGCAACACCTCGACGCGCTCGACGTCGAAGATCGGCGCAGAGCGCATGAAGTCGCGCGAGATGACTTCGCCGTCGATCATCATCAGCACGCCCGAATCCGACGCGGCGCCTTCGCCGCCCGACGCGATGCCGCGCACCGAAAGCACCGGCTCGGCGGCGTTATAGGAGGTGAAGGCGGTACCCGGGGTCAGGGCGAGGATGTCGCGCATGTCGTTGAGGCCGCGGTCCTGCAGGTCGCTGCCCGACACCGCGCTGATCGCGAGCGGTACGTCCTGCAGCGCTTCGGCACGGCGCTGCGCGGTCACGACGATTTCGGACACGCCCGAATCGGTGGCCGCCTCGGTCTCCTGCGCGCTCGCTTCGGTGGCCAGAAACAGGGTCATCGCGCCCGCCAGATAAAATGCCTTCTTCCCCATGATGTCTCTCCCTCTGGTGGAGGCGCCGCAGGATCGCGCGCACTCCGGCCGCTTGGGCGGCTCGTCTCGACGCTGCTCGGGCAGCGATCGGTTTACGTTGTAATATAAAAAATCGACGATGGTCAAATAAAATCGATATTATATATGTAAAACGATTTATGTCGCAACCGGACAATCGACGCGCCGTTGCTGGCGGGGGCATGGGCTCAGGTGCCTTGCCCGACAGGATATCGGGGCTCTAAGGTGTGGCTGGAGGGATATGCGATGAACGAATTGAGCGAACCTGGCAGCTCGACCTTGTCGGCGGCGGCGGCCGATGCGATTTCGGCGGCGATCGTAGGCGGCGATCTCGCGCCGGGGTCGCGGTTGGCGATCCGCGACCTCTCGGCGGAGCTGGGCATCGGTCCAACTCCGGTCCGCGAGGCGCTCACCAGCCTCGCCGGCCGCGGCCTCGTGGTCGCCTATGGTCAGCGCGGCTTTCGTGTAGCGCAGATCAGCCGCCAGGACCTCGCCGACCTCATTCTCGTCCGCAATGCGATCGAGACCGGTGCGCTGCGCGAGGCGATCGCGCGCGGCGGTGCCGACTGGGAAGCCGAGGTTGCAGCGGCCTTGCAGCGGCTCAAATATTTCTCCGCCAATCCGCCCGCTTCGGTCGAGGAACGCGTCGCGTCATTCGAACGGCTCAACCTGGGTTTTCACAAGGCGCTGCTCGCTGGGTGCGGTTCGCCGCGTCTGATCGCGATGGCGGACGACCTGCACCGACAGGCCGAACGCTATCGCAACCTGATGCTGCGCCTGCGCGACGTCAGTCCCAACGTCTATGACGAGCATCGCGAACTGGCCGATCTGGCGCTGGCGCGCGATGCCGATGGCGCCTGCGCCTGGCTCGCCGAGCACAACCAGATCACGCTGCGCCTGATCTACGACAATGCGGCGATCGCGGACTGACCGTCAAGCCGGTTCGGGAACCGGCGCGTTCATCGTCAGAATCGCTTCGGCCTCGGCCATGATCCGGTCGAGCAAGGCCTGCACCGTCGGAATATCTTCGATCAGCCCCGCCACCATGCCGCAGCTCCACGCGCCCGCATCGACGATGCCGTCGCGCATGACCTTGGGATAGACGCCCGCGACCTCGTCGGCGATGTCGGCGAAGCGCAGTTGCGACCCCATTTCCTTTTCGCGCACCAATATGCGTTCGACCGCCACATTGTTGAGCACGCGTTCGGTGTTGCGCAGGGCGCGCATCACCAGCCGGGTGTCGAGTTCGGTGGCGTCGAGGATCGCCTGTTTGACGTTCGGATGCACCGGTGCCTCCTGCGTCGCGATGAAACGCGTGCCCATGTTGATCCCGTCGGCGCCAAGTGCGAGCGCGGCCACCAGCGAGCGGC
>JACDQN010000477.1 GCA_015657575.1 Sphingopyxis sp. | reverse complement strand
TCTCGACTTCGCTCGATGCGAACGGAAACGGAAAACCGCTCAACCCACACGAAAAAAGCTCCAGCGCATCACAGCGAGAAGCCCTCGCCCAGATACAGCCGCCGCACCTCGGGGTCGGCGACGAGTTCGGCCGGCGAGCCCGCTAGCAGCACCTTGCCGTCGTAGATGATGCAGGCGCGGTCGACGAGATCGAGCGTCTCGCGCACATTATGGTCGGTGATCAGCACGCCGATGCCGCGCGTCTTGAGGTCGGCGACGAGGTCGCGGATGTCGCTGATCGACAGGGGGTCGATGCCCGCAAAGGGTTCGTCGAGCAGGATGATCGACGGATTGGCGGCCAGCGCGCGCGCGATTTCGGCGCGGCGGCGCTCGCCGCCCGACAGCGCCATGGCCGCAGCGTCGCGCAGGCGCGTGAGGCCGAATTCGTCGAGCAATTCCTCGAGCCGCCGTTCGCGCGACACCTTGTCGGGTTCGGCGAGTTCGAGCACCGCGCTGATATTCTGCTCGACTGTCATGCCGCGAAAGATCGAGGTTTCCTGCGGCAGATAGCCGAGCCCGAGGATCGAGCGGCGGTACATGGGCAGTGCGGTGATGTCGGCGCCGTCGAGCATGATGCGCCCGGCGTCGGGCTTCACCAGCCCCATGATCGAATAGAAGCAGGTGGTCTTGCCCGCGCCGTTCGGGCCCAGCAAACCGACGACTTCGCCCTTGCCGACCGACAGCGACACGTCCGACAGCACGACGCGCTTGTCATAGCTTTTGGCGATCGACACGACGACCAGGCCGTTGCCCGCGGCCGCGTCTTCGCGGACGTGCGCCTTATGCTCGGCGACGCCATGATCGTCTTCGGTCAGCGTTCCCACATTGGATTCGTCGGTCATAGGCTGGTCGGTTCCGTTCTATCCCCCGCAAGCGGCGTTACCCCAGCGACGCGGCGAACGTCAATCTGGCAAGATTATTGCAGGGTGTGCGAAGGGTCGCGAAGGGACGCGCCGCAGCGCGGCGATCAATGCGCCGCCTGCGGCCCGCGCACCAACCCCGACAGCGCGAGTTGCTCGTCGATCGCCGCGAGCAGGCGCGTCAGCGCCGCCTCGTCCTTCGCCTCGGCGCGCGCGACGAGCACGTCCTGCGTGTTCGACGCGCGCAGCAGCCACCAGCCATCGTCGGTCAGCACGCGTGCGCCGTCGGTGCGATCGACCTGCGCGCCCGCCGCCGCGAGCCGGTCCAGAACTTCGTCCACAACGGCAAATTTCCGCGTCTCGTCGACCTGAAAGCGCATTTCGGGGGTGTTGACCATCGGCGCCATCGCACCGCGCAAATCGGTGACGCTCCGGCCCAGCTTGGTCGCCGCCTCGATCAGCCGCACCGCGGCATAGGGCGCGTCGTCATAACCGTAATAAGTATCGGCAAAGAAGATATGCCCGCTCATCTCGCCCGCCAGCGGACTGCCGGTTTCCTTCATCTTCGCCTTGATCAGGCTGTGCCCGGTCTTCCACATCAAGGCCTGGCCACCCAGTTCGGCGACGCGGTCGAACAGCGCCTGGCTCGCCTTCACGTCGGCGATCACCGTCGCGCCCGGCCGCTCCTTCAACACCGCGGCGGCATAGATTTGCAGCAGCTGGTCGCCCCAGATCACGCGGCCCTCGCCGTCGATCGCGCCGATCCGGTCGCCGTCTCCATCGAAAGCGACGCCGAAATCGAGGCTCTTCTCCGCGACGAGCTTGCGCAGGTCGGCCAGATTCTTCTCTTCGGTGGGATCGGGATGGTGGTTCGGAAAATGGCCGTCGATATCGGTAAACAGCAGATGATGCTCGCCCGGCAGCCGCGCGGTCAGCTTCTCGACGACGGTGCCCGCGGCGCCGTTGCCGGCGTCCCAACCGATGCGGAAGGCGCCGCCGGCGAACCCTTCGACCAGCCGGTCGACATAGGCGTCGACGATGTCGATGCTCTCCGACGAGCCTTCTCCGCTCTCCCAGTCGCCGGCGGCGGCGAGGGTGCCGATCGTCTGGATGTCGGCGCCGAAGAAGGGGCG
>JACDQN010000476.1 GCA_015657575.1 Sphingopyxis sp. | reverse complement strand
GGGCGGGCGGCGGGGCGGCTTGGGCGCACGCGGCGACGCTCGCCAGCAGCCCGGCTACGACAATCTTACGCGACACATTCATGATCTTCTCCCCAACCGCATCAGGATGCGGCGTTAACCCCGAGCGCGCAACGCCTCATCGGCCTGTTGCACCAAAGTTGCGATGATATCGGCGACGCTCTCTTCCCCGGTTACCATACCGACAGATTGCCCTGCCATTAACGAGCCGTTCTCGACGTCGCCGTCGATCACCGCGCGGCGCAGCGCGCCTGCCCAATAATGTTCGATTTCCAGCTGCGCCTCCATCATGTCGACCTCGCCGGCATCAAGCTTGTTCGCCACTTCGCGCTGCTTCGCGGTGAAGGCTTCGGTGCCGGCATTTTTGAGCGCGCGCACGGGGATCACGGGCAGGCGCGGGTCGATCTGGACGCTGGCGACGGCTTCGCGCGCCGACGCGCGGATGAAGGCCTTTTTGAAATTGGGGTGCGCGATGCTTTCGGTCGCGCAGACGAAGCGCGTACCGAGCTGGACGCCCGAGGCGCCCATTTCCAGATAGCCGGCGATCGCCTCGCCGCGGCCGATGCCGCCGGCGACGAAGATCGGCACCTCTTCGGCGAGGCTCGGCAATATTTCCTGCGCGAGCACACTCGTCGACACGGGACCGATATGGCCGCCCGCCTCCATACCCTCGATGACAAGCGCATCGACCCCCGAACGGACCAGCTTCTTGGCCAGCGCGAGCGTCGGCGCGAAGCAGATCACCTTGGCGCCCGACGCCTTGATCGCCTCGAGGCTGCCCTTCGGCGGCAAACCGCCCGCGAGCACGACATGGCCGATGCCATGCTTGGCGCAGACGTCGATCAGATCGAACAATTGCGGGTGCATCGTGATCAGATTGACCCCGAAATTGCGTGTGGCGAGCGCCTTTGTTGCCGCGATTTCGGCGTCGAGAAGCTCGGGGGTCATGGCACCGCATGCAATCACGCCGAAGCCGCCCGCATTGCTGATCGCGCTCACCAGATGACGCTCGGAGACCCAGCTCATCGCGCCGCAGAGGATGGCATAGTCGCTGCCGAGAAGTTCGGTCCCACGCACCATCAGATCGTTTATTTTGCTCATTGAAAGCGCCTTTGCCAGCACCGCGCCGTGCGCGCAATTACTTCGACGACGCCAGCAATCGGCTGGTCGCAACGCTGAATCCATTCGGCGCATCAACTTCACCTTTGGGCGCAGAAAGCAAAATTAGCGATTGTCAACTAAAACACTTAGGATAGGGTTCCGCCGACTCAAAAAGAGGGAAAGGCAGGAAATGAGCACTCCGAAAGAACAGCAAAAGGGTGAAAGCGGCGGGACGCCGCGCGCTGTCCAGACCGTGCTCGACGCACTGGAAAAGTTGAAGTTCGGCGCGATCCAACTGACCGTCCACGAAGGCCGGTTGGTGCAGGTCGATGTGACCGAACGACATCGCTATCCAAACTGATTCCAACAGCTCCCGAGCGGGGATTGTCCCCATCCTGCTGCAGACCGGTCCTCCGGATGTGGCAATTTTCATATCACTTTAAAGCAACAGGAAAATTGTCATGACCGCGAAATACCCTTCCACCCGCCGCCGTGTGCCGGCCTCTGCGCTCACGCTCTCTTTGCTTCTCACGCTGGGCGCGGCCCCTGCATTCGCTGCCGAAACGGTAGCAGACGAAGCTGCGGCAGCGACCGCGGATGCAGCCGATACCGGCGCCCAGATCGACGAGGATGTCAGCCGCGGCGACATCATCATCGTCACTGCACGCCGCCGTCAGGAAACCGCGCAGGAGGTGCCGGTCGCCATCTCGGTCATCAGGGGCGATTCGATCGAGGCGACGGGCAATTTCAACGTCGTGAAATTGCAGCAGCTCGCGCCGACGTTGCAGGTATATACCTCGAACCCGCGTAATACCTCAGTCAACATCCGCGGGCTCGGCGTGCCGTTCGGGCTGACCAGCGACGGGTTCGAGCAGGGCGTCGGCATCTATGTCGACGACGTCTATAATGCGCGCGTCGCCGCCGCGACCTTCGACTTCCTCGACGTCGACCAGGTCGAGGTGCTGCGCGGTCCGCAGGGCTCGCTTTACGGCAAGAACACCACGGCGGGCGCGATCAACATCACGACCAACCAGCCGACCTTCGATTTCGAGGGGCGGGCCGAGGTCACCGTGGGCAACTTCAACTACCGCCAGGCGAAGGCTGCGGTCTCGGGCCCGCTGACCGACAAGATCGCTGCGCGTATCGCGATCGCTACGACCAGCCGCCGTGGCACGCTTTATAACGTAACGAGCGATCGCTGGATCAACGAACAGGACAATCTGGGCCTGCGGGGACAGCTTCTGTTCCAGCCGAACGAAGATCTCAGCATTACGCTGGCGGGCGACTACAGCCAGCAGGATCCGGAATGCTGCGGCACCGCCTTCGTCCGCGTCGGCCAGACGCAGCGCGCGATCGGCCGCCAGTATGAGGCGCTGGTCGCGGCGTATAACGCCGCCAATCCGACGCAGCCCTATGCGGTTCCCAGCCGCAACATATACGACCGTCTGACCGATATCGACGCCAGCCTTAATGCCGGCAACAAGATCGGCGGGGTCTCTGCGCGGGTCAAGTGGGACGTCGGACCCGGCACCTTCACATCGATCACTGCGTGGCGTTTCTGGGATTGGAAACCCGAGAATGATCGTGACTTCACCGGCCTCTCGATCGTCTCCAGGTCGCAGAATCCCTCGCAGCAGGACCAGTATAGCCAGGAGTTCCGATACAATTACGAAGGCGACAAGATCGACTTCGTTGTCGGCCTGTTCGGATTCAAGCAGCGGATCGACACGCAGGGTACCGAGCAGCAGGGCCCCAACGCCAGCCGCTGGAGCCTGACCAATGCGACGCAGATCAGCAACAATATCCTGAACGGCCTGACCGCGATCAACGTCCAGTATCTGAAATCGACCAGCGCAGCATTGTTCGGACAGGTCAGCTGGAAAGTGACCGACGCGCTGACCATCCAGCCGGGCGCCCGCATCAACTACGACAAGAAGTCGGGCTTTTATCAGCGCCGCGTCTTCACCGGCGCAGGCGTCGAGATCAGTTGCCCGTCGACCGACGCCGTCACGGCGGCGCAGTGCGGCGTCTACACGCCGCAGCTCAGCGCGCCCTCCGCCAGCGACTGGAATTTCAGCTACGATCTCAACGTCAATTACAAGGTCGCGCCTGACGTGCTGGCCTATGCGACCTATGCCAAGAGCTTCAAGACTGTCGGCATCAACCAGAACGGCTTGCCGACCGACGCGGCCGGTGTTCCGATCGCGGCGGCGGGCACGGTGAAGCCGGAATCGGTCAATCACTACGAAATCGGTCTCAAAACACAGTTCTGGGACCGGCGCGCGACCTTCAATCTCACCGCCTTCCGCACCGACATCAAGAATTTCCAGGTGACGGTGACGAACGGGCAATTCGGCGTCCTGCGCGGCTATCTGGCCAACGCCGGAAAGGTTCGCTCGCAAGGGATCGAAGCCGATTTCAAGATCGTCGCCAGCGATCGTTTCACGGCTTATACCAATGGCGTCTATACGGATGCGAAATACAAGAGGTTCGTCGATGCGCCGTGCCCGCCCGAACTGGCCGGCGGCTCGATTCCCAATTGCGACATTTCGGGGCAGCGCCTGCCGGGCGTGTCGAAATGGGCCTTCTCTTACGGCGCCGAGACAAATGTGCCGGTCACATTGTTCGCCAAGGACGGGCAGATCTATCTGGGCGTCGATGGCAATTATCGCTCGCACTGGAATTCGAACCCGTCGCCGTCGATCTACACCGACGTGAAAGGCTATGCGCTGACCAACTTCCGCGTTGGCTTCCGCGGCGATGGCATTGATGTGTTCGGCTGGGTCCGCAACGCTTTCGACGTCAATTATATCGAATTGCTGCAGGTCGCGCCGGGCAATGTCGGCCTGATCGCCGGCACCCCGGGCGATGCGAGGACTTGGGGCGGGACGATCAAGGTCAGTTTCTGAACCTTTTCGTCCAGCACGGAAAAGGGGCCGTCCCGGCGGGGCGGCCCCTTTCTCATCCAGCCTGAAAATCAGCGCTGCTGCGGGTTCCTGTCGCGATCCTGATCGGAGCGCTGGCCACCCTGCTGGCGGTCTTGGCCGCCCTGCTGCTGCTGCTGGCGACGTTGTTCCTCGTCGCGGTCAGCCTGGGGGCTCTTTTCGTTCTGCTGGTTGGGGTTGTTAGCCACTTTCCATCTCCTTTGCCGCGCCATGCCATCATGGTGCGGCAGTGGACCAACCTACGGCAGATCGAGATGTTGCGCCGCTTCGCCGGGGCGTGGCGGAGCCGGGACGGGCGGCTCGTCGCAGCCCGAGCCCGCCGCGCCGTTGATCGGTTCATTCGATGACTGAATTCAGCTTATTCGTTTAGGTCGATTGTACGGCCGGGCGTAACCTTCCCGGTCAGTAGGAAAGGATGACGCCATCGACTCGACGCCTGCTCGCGCCGACTGTTCCTCGCGGCCTCTCTGCCGCCGCGGCGTCATGCGCCCGTCATCCTGCCGCATCACGATCACAAAACATCCGAAAAGAGGAGAGACTGCATGAACGACCAGACCCCCATCGGCGGCGGCTGCCCGGTCCATCAGCCCGGCGGCGTCCGCGCCCTGCTCGGGCGCACCAACAAGGATTGGTGGCCCGAGATGCTGGCGACCGAGATCCTCAATCCAAACGGTTCGTCGAACCCGCTGGGCGACGATTTCGATTATGCCGCGGCGTTCAAGTCGCTCGACTATCAAGCGCTGAAGGATGACCTGACCGCGCTGATGACCGACAGCCAGCCTTGGTGCGGCGCGACTATGGTCATTACGGGCCCTTCTTCATCCGCATGGCGTGGCACGCCGCGGGCACTTATCGCACCGCCGACGGCCGCGGCGGCGCCAACAGCGGGCAACAGCGCTTCGCGCCGCTCGACAGCTGGCCCGACAACGGCAATCTCGACAAGGCACGCCGCCTGCTGTGGCCGATCAAGCAGAAATATGGCAACAAGATCAGCTGGG
>JACDQN010000475.1 GCA_015657575.1 Sphingopyxis sp. | reverse complement strand
TCTTTGAGCAGGCGACGAAGGCCGCGCCTTCGATCCTATTCATCGACGAGATCGATTCGATCGCGCCCAAGCGCGGGCAGGTGCAGGGCGAGGCCGAGAAACGCATCGTCGCGCAGCTGCTGACGCTGATGGACGGGCTTGAACCGCGGACGAACCTGGTCGTCATCGCCGCGACAAACCGGCCCGACGCGATCGACGAGGCGCTGCGGCGGCCCGGCCGCTTCGACCGCGAGATCGTCATCGGCGTTCCCGACGAGAGCGGACGGCGCGAAATACTGGGCATCCACACGCGCGGGATGCCGCTTTCCGACAATGTCGATCTCGCGGAGCTCGCGCGCACGACGTTCGGTTTCGTCGGGGCCGATATGGCCGCGCTGACGCGCGAGGCGGCGATCGAGGCGGTGCGCCGCATCATGCCCAAGCTGAACCTCGAGGATGGAACGATCCCGCCCGAGGTGCTCGAGAATTTGCGCGTCACGCGTGAGGATTTTCTGAACGCGCTGAAGCGCGTCCAGCCTTCGGCGATGCGCGAAGTGATGGTGCAGGCGCCGAACACGCGCTGGAGCGATATCGGCGGGCTCGACGCGGCGCGCGACAAGATGATCGAGGGGATCGAGCTGCCGCTCAAGAATCCGGAGGCGTTCCGCCGGCTGGGCATTCGCCCGGCCAAGGGTTTCCTGCTCTATGGCCCGCCCGGGACCGGCAAGACCTTGCTGGCCAAGGCAGCGGCACGCGAGTCCGACGCGAACTTCATCTCGATCAAATCGTCCGACCTGTTGTCGAAATGGTATGGCGAGAGCGAGCAGCAGATCGCGCGGCTGTTTCAGCGCGCGCGTTCCGTTGCGCCGACGATCATCTTCATCGACGAACTCGACAGTCTGGTGCCTGCTCGCGGCAGCGGAACGTCGGGCGAACCGCAGGTGACCGAGCGTGTCGTGAACACGATCCTCGCCGAGATGGACGGGATCGAGGAGATGCAGTCGGTTGTGGTGATCGGTGCGACCAATCGCCCGAACCTGATCGACCCCGCCCTACTTCGTCCGGCCGGCTTGATGAACTGATCTATGTGTCGGTGCCCAATGCGGAGGGGCGTCGGCGCATCCTCGAAATCCAGACGGGCAAGATGCCCCTGGCTAGCGACGTCGACCTGGCGGCGCTCGCCGAACGCACCGATCGCTTTACCGGCGCCGATCTCGAGGATCTGACGCGCCGCGCCGGTCTTGCCGCGCTCAAGCGTTCGCTCGACAGCGATACGGTGACGATGGAGGATTTCGAGACGGCGCTGAAGGATACTCGCGCGTCGGTGACCGAGGCGATGGAAAAGGACTATGAAAAGATCCAGGGTGAGATCAAGCAGGCCGCGATGAGCGTCGATCCGATCGGCTTCTTCGCGCCCGGCATGCTCAAGCCCGTCCGTGAGCGCAAGCACGACGATGTGAAGGACTAAGGAGCGGGCTGGTCCTGCCGGAGCGCCTTCCAGCCCCACAGGACCAGCCAGCCGCAAAAACCGGCCATCAGCCCGTAAGCCACCATCGGGTGCCAGTTGTAGAGCAGCACGCCGATCGTCGGCGATATGATATAGGCCGATCCGTTGATCGACGCGGTCATCCCGGCCACCGCCCCCTGATCGCGGCGGGACACCGACAGCGAGGCACCCGCGGTGAAGCCCGGCCGGAACAGGCCGAAGCCAAGCGACGCGAACGAAAAGCCGATGACGATCGCGTGCAGGTCTTCGGCGAGACCGTTCATGACGATACCAAGCCCCGCCAGCGCGGACCCCGCCAGCACCGTCGTTCGCGGCGTCAGCTTCAGGATGGGGATCAAGCCCCACTGCGCAAGCAAAGTGGCAAAAGCACCGGCCATCAACACGACGCCGGTGATCGCGGCACCTTCGTTGCCGGTGCCCTCGCGCAGATGGAGTCGGTCGAGAACGAGAAATCCGATGACGCCGAGCGTCATGGCCTGCGCCTGTCCGCCCAAAAAGCCGGCGAGCAGCCAGGGGCGGACGCGGTTGTCGGTCCAGCGCAGGGGCGGTGCCGCGGCGGCAGCCTGGTCAACGATCTCTTCCTCGTCGCCCTCGGTGGTCGTGGGGGCCGAACCGGCGGCGGGATAAGTGGCGATGCTCCCGCGCGCCGCAAAACGCGGCATGTCGTCGGGCAGGCGCCACCGCAGCATGACGAGCACGAGAAGGCCGATCAGCGCGAAGATCAGCAAGGGGCCGGCCAGGCCGACAAACGGCAGGATGAAAAAAGGTGCGATCGCGGGGCCGATGACGGTGCCGAGCCCGAACGACGACGAAACGAGCGCCAGCGCCTGCGTTCGCTGTTCGGGATCGGTTCGGGACGCGACATAGGCTTGCACGGCGGGAGGGGAGGCGGAGCCAAACCCGCCGTAAAGGCTACGGAAGACGGCGAAGATCACGAAGGTGACGGTCGCCGCCAGATAGCCTTGGAGCCCGGCCCAGAGGGTTAGGCCGCACAACGCCATCGACGACATGAAACCCACCACGCCGAGCGCCATCAGCGCCTTGCGACCGCGCTTGTCGGACTGGCGCGCCCAATAGGGCGCCGTCAGCACCCACAGCAGGGCCGACCAGCTGAAGGCCAAGCTTCCCCACACGTCGGCAATGCCCAGCTTCGTCACGATCGTCGGCAGGATCGACTGCATCGCCGTATTGCCGGCCGCGGCGACCAGCATGATGGCGAACAGGACGGCCATGCGA
>JACDQN010000474.1 GCA_015657575.1 Sphingopyxis sp. | reverse complement strand
CCTGCGCGCCCAGCATCTCGGCCATGCGCTCGCCGTCATAGACGTTCATCTGGCAGCCGAAGGATTTTGACGTGGAAGGTTTGCCGGAAGTCTGGGACGAGTCGGATGTCATCGGCGCGCTATAGGCGATGCTGCGGGCCGGCGGAAGGGCGCGCCTCGGCGAGCCGCGCGAGGATCGCGCTGCGCGCCGCCTCGTTGATCGCCTTGCGATCATGCTCGGCCGCCTCGGGCAGCGGATCGAGATAGTGGATCGTCAGCGGGATCGGCCGCTTGCGCGCGAGCAGGCGCTTGAAATTGTCGAGGCCGGATTCGGGATCAAGCCACGCAATGTCGTTCGCCTGTTCGCCATAATCGAGCAGCACCGGCTGGACGCGGAGCCGCGGCGGGGTCGGAACGATCGCCTGGAACAGCGAGGCGCGGAACGGCAGCAAACCATCGCCGGGACCCGTCGTTCCTTCGGGAAACAGCGTCACCGGGCGGCCGCGCGCGAGCGCACCCCGCAGCTCGTTCGCCTGATTGTGGATCTCGCGCTTCGCGTCGCGCTGGACATAGACGGTGTGGTTCTGGTCGGCGAGCCAGCCGACCAGCGGGGTGGTCCCGACCTCGGCCTTCGACACGAAGGCCGAGCGTGCCGCGCCGCCGAGCGCGAGGATGTCGAGCCAGCTGACATGGTTAGACACGAACAGCACGTCGCGCCGCAGCCGCGTGCCGGTCGTCCGGATGCGGAGGCCGGCGATCCAGCCGACGGCGTTGAGGAAGGCCATCACCATCGGCGACGGGCGGCCGACGGCGCGGTAGAGCAGGTGCGGGACGATCAGGAACAGCAGCGTCAGCACCATCAGGGCCAGACGGGCGATCGTTCGCCAGGTGATCGATGCGCGATCAGTCGCGCTTGCGATCGATGGCGACACCATAAAGCTCCATACGATGGTCGACGAGGCGGAAGCCCAGCCGTTCGGCGATGACCTTTTGCAACGCCTCGAGCTCGGGATCGACGAATTCGATGACCTTGCCGGTTTCGACGTCGATCAGATGGTCATGATGCGCCTCGGGCGCCGCTTCGTAGCGCGAGCGACCGTCGCCGAAGTCGTGGCGGTCGAGGATCCCCGCCTCTTCGAACAGGCGGACGGTGCGATAGACGGTCGCGATCGAGATGCCGCTGTCGACCTTCGACGCGCGCTCATAGAGCGTCTCGACGTCGGGATGATCTTCGGAATCGGAGATGACGCGCGCAATGATGCGGCGCTGCTCGGTGATGCGCAGCCCCTTTTCGTGGCACAAGGCTTCGAGGTCGATGGTACCGGACATGCGGGCCTTTCCTGCTTATGCAGTCTTATCTTTCATCTTGTCCCGACTGTATAGGATCGCCCTGCCTATAGGACAAGGGCGGCACCTGCCGGTCCCGCCCCTGTATCTGATAGCGTCAAGGCGAACCGTCGTCAGGCCTTCTTGCGGCGACGCCCGCCACCACGGCCCTTGGTGCCGAGGCCGATTTCCTTCGCGAGCGCACGGCGCTTTTCGGCGTAGTTGGGCGCGACCATCGGATAGTCGGCGGGAAGCCCCCATTTCGCGCGATAATCGTCGGGCGTCAGGCCATAGTGCGTCATCAGGTGGCGGCGCAGCATCTTCAGCTTTTTGCCGTCTTCGAGACAGACGATATAGTCGGGCTTTACAGATGCGCGTACCGACACGGCGGGAACGAGCTTTTCTTCTTCGACAGGTTGGTCGCCGAGGTTCGAAAGTGCGGCATGAACATTGTTGATCAGCACGGCGAGGTCCGAAATGGCCACGCTGTTGTTACTGACATGTGCCGCGACAATATCTGCGGTCAGCGTAACGAGCATTTCATTGGTGTCGGCTTGGTCGGACATCGAGATTCCTTATCTTTATACCCAGAAGAAGGGACGCGAAAAAATCGCGCCCTGCGTTCGACCCGGCACTTTTATGCCATTTTGGTTCTAATTTCGCAATGGCCTATTAAAGGGTAAAGCAAAGATTATTTCGACCGGCGCATGGTTATCGCATCACGAACGACATTATCTCCACCGCGATAATAAGCAGGACGGCGACCGCATTCCGAAAAACCGGCGCGCTCGTAAAGATGAATGGCGTCGTTGTCGGCCCGCATCTCAAGAAAATAGTCGTCGGCACCCTGTTCTTTAGCCCAGCTCTGCCAATCATTCATCAAGCGCGCACCGATCCCCCTGCCCCGGTCCTCCGGATCTACCGCGAGCAAAAGCAATTCGCTTTCGGGCCCCGCGATGCGCGCCGCGGAAAAGCCGCAAGGCCGCTCGCCTTCCCAGGCGAGGCAGACGCGCGCCGACGACAACGCAAAAAGCGTCAGCAACTGCGCCGTGCTCCACGCTTCGCCATAGGCCGGATCGAAGGCGGCATCCATCACGCGCATCACCGCCGACAGATCGCCGACGCGCGCGGTGGCAAGGCGGATGGGGTCGTCGGTCATGCAGCACTCATCGCTTTGGCGCCTGGGGTTTGGCGTCGGGAGCGCGGCCATAGATGGGGCTGGGATCGTTGAACAGCATCGTTTCAGGCAAATGCAAGGCAGCGCGCGCATCGGGCAAGGACGCGAGGGCGCGGCCCGGACCGCGGAGCGCCACAAAGGGCTCGGCGCGGTTGCCGATCACCAGCGCATCGTCCAGCGCGATCGCCTCGGCCGGCACGAGCGAGCGCAGCTCGGCGCGCGGCGTCAGATCGGCGGCGAAGGGCTGGACGAACCACTGGCCGTGCCCGCCCTCCATCACGACGAGCGCGCCGCCGGCGGCGGCAATCTCCGCGGCGGCGGTCGCCGCAACGAGCGCCAGCGTCGAGAAACCCCGCACCGGCACCTGCCAACCCAGCGCCAGCCCCCGCGCCGCAGCGACGCCGATGCGCACCCCGGCAAAGCTGCCCGGGCCGCAACCGACGAGGATCGCATCGGCGCGGCCGCCGCCGGCAAGTTCGGCGATCAGCGGCACCAGCCGTTCGGCGTGACCGCGGCCAAGAATTTCATGGCGATGGTCGATCGCCGCCCCACCCTCCAGCAGCGCCACCGAACAGGCCTCACTCGCCGAATCGATGACCAGATGCCGCATGAACGAGCCCGGCCGCGGCTCAGGCGATGCGGTTGAAGCGGCCGAAATCCGGGCGCGGGCTGCGCTCGAAAATGCTCGCCGGGTCGCCATAGCCGAGAGTCGAAATGAAGTTGGTCTTCACCTTGGACTGGTCGGCGAAGAATTCGCGATCGACCGCCTCGTTGTCGAAGCCCGACATCGGCCCCGTATCGAGGCCGAGCGCGCGCGCCGCGAGGATGAAATAGGCGCCCTGCAGGCTCGAATTGCGAAAGGCCGTGGCGTGCGCCAGCGCCTCGTTGCCGGCGAACCAGCTGCGCGCGTCGGCGTGCGGAAAAAGTTCGGGCAGATTTTCGTAGAATTCCTCATCCATCGCAATGATCGCGGTGACGGGCGCTTTCAGAATCTTTTCGGCATTGGCGGGAAGCGCGTGCGCGGCAAGCTTTGCCTTCGCCTCGTCAGAGGTGCACCAGACGATGCGCGCCGGCAGGCAGTTGGCGCTGGTCGGGCCGAATTTCATCAGGTCCCAGATGGCGTGCAGTTGATCCTCCGACACCGGACGGTCGAGATAGCCATTATAGGTGCGCGCGGTACGAAACAGCTGGTCGAGGGCGCTGTCGGAAAGCGGCTCGCTCATGGGCTAACTCCTGGCTGGAAAAAGGGATCAGACGGCGTGAACTGCCGTTACCTCGGGAACATAATGTTTCAAGAGCGACTCGATGCCATTTTTGAGCGTCGCAGTCGACGACGGGCAGCCGGCGCAGGCGCCCTGCATCTTGAGATAGACATTGCCCTTGTCGAAGCCGCGATAGATGATGTCGCCGCCGTCGTTCGCGACCGCGGGCGGACGCGCGTTTCGATCAATTCCTTGATCTGGTCGATGATGTCGGCATCGGCGGGATCGTCCGCGAAGCCGCTCTCGCCCTCCGCCGGAACCGAAATGCCGGCGGCGGTCGCGGGATGGAACAGCGGCATGTCGGCGAGGAAATGGTCCATGACGATGCCGAGCACGTCGGGCTTCGCATCGGCCCACTCAGCGCCCGGTGCGATCGTCACCGAGATGAAGTCGCGCCCGAAAAAGACGCCGGTGACGTCGCCCAGCGTGAAGAGCGCGGTCGCGAGCGGCGAAGCCTCGGCCTCTTCGGGGCTGGCGAAGTCGCGGGTCCCCGCCTCCATCACCGCCCGGCCGGGCAGGAATTTGAGCGTCGCGGGATTGGGCGTCGATTCGGTTTCGATCAGCATGTGCCGCATGTGGGACGCCGCGGCGCTTTGCGCAAGGTGACGCGGATGGGCTAGGGTCAGGACCCATTAATTCCACGTTCGAGGTTTGAAGCGATTTTGCTCAGGGCAAGGAGAAAAGGCGAAGGAATATGTCAATATTTCGAGACTTTTCGACGCTGGCCTGGGCAAAATCGATCAAATCCCGCAGGGACGCCGAAATGGCTTCGATCTCAGGCCCGCGCGGCCTTGCGGGTAGCGATGCTACCCGCTGCACCCGCCCGAACCCGATATCTTCGCCATTTCGACGCCTCGAACGTGGAATTAATGGGTCCTGACCCTAGGAAGCAAATATATGCGCCGCTTTTCCCATTTCGCCGCCATCGACTGGTCGGGCGCCCGCGGCGCGCGCCAGCCGGGGATCGCGCTCGCAATTGCCAGCGGCACCGCCGCGCCGGCGCTGGTACGGCCCGGGCACATCTGGTCGCGCGCCGAAATCCTCGACTGGTTGGAAGCCGTGGCGGCGTCGGCCGATAATATGCTGATCGGATTCGACTTTTCATCGGCGTTCGCCTTTGCCGACCGCGGCGGCTATTTTCCAGAATGGACCGACAGCCCGTCCGATGTGCGAACGCTGTGGGCTCTCGTGGAACGTCTCGCGGGGGACGATCCGCATTATGAAGCCGGCGCCTTTCTGGCCCATCCCGAGGCGCGCCGCCATTTTCGCCACGGCCGCGGCGACGTCGGCGACCTGTTCGAAGCCGGCACGGGACGGCTGCGGATCGTCGAGCGGCATCAGCGGGCGACCGGCCAGGCCGCGAGCGTCAGCAATTTCAACCTCGTTGGCGCTGCGCAGGTTGGCAAGGCGAGCCTGTCGGGCATGCGCCTCCTCCATCGCCTGTCGGGCCGCATTCCGCTGTGGCCGATCGATCCGGTGCCCGCCACGGGTCCGGTGCTGGTCGAGATTTACACCAGCCTCGCTGCGCGCGCTGCCGGGCTGCGCCCCGGACGCAGCAAAATCCGCGACGGCGCGGCGCTCGATGCCGCGCTCGCAGCACTGGGTTCGCCGCCATGCGGCTTTTCGGGGCCGCTCAGCGACCATGCAGCCGATGCGCTGCTGAGCGCCGCCTGGCTGCGCAGGATCGCATCCGGCACGGCGCCCTGGGCGCCCGCCCCGCTCACCGACGCGCTGGCACAAACCGAAGGCTGGACCTTTGGCATCATTTGACGCAAAGGGCGGCCAGCGCCGGCTTAGCTCAGTTGGTAGAGCAACCGCCTTGTAAGCGGTAGGTCGTCAGTTCGAGTCTGACAGCCGGCACCAGCTGCGCATCGAAGCGCGCACCCCGCCCCGAAGAGGAACGATGTGCGTCGCGGCGGATTGATGCGGCATGGACATGCGCCCCGGTCCCACGGCCCAAGCGGCCGGTTCAACCCCCTCCGCACGGACCCCCGCCGCGCGGCGATGGGCGCGCACCGCGTGGACGCCCGCGTGGCTCGAAAAGCGGCCTCGGCCGGTGCGCATCGCCGTTCGCACGGCCGCGATCATCCTGCTCACCCTGTTTGCGATCTGGCTGATCCTGTTCATCACCAAGGGACGCTTTCTGAAGGGCCCGTTCGAACGCTTCGCAAGCGCCCAGCTCGAACGGCAGGTCGATGTGGGGGGCGATTTCCAACTTTATTTCGCGCCGCTCAATGTCAAATTCTATGCCGAGGACATTCGCATCGCAAACCCGCGATGGGCGCGCGAAAAGCAATTCTTTACCGCGAAAAGGGTCGACACACGGCTTTCCACGCTACCGCTGATCTTCGGCAGGCGCATCCTGCGCTTCGTCGACCTGGATGGGGCGCGCGTCGCGCTGGAATGGGACAATGGCAACAAGCGGAACAGCTGGACCTTCGGCGACCCGAACCGCCCGCCTTAACCGCTCGAATTGCCGGAGATCCGGCGCGCCGCCCTGACCGGCACCAGCCTGACCTATCGCGACCCGCTGCTGCGCCTGTTCGCCGATATCGACATCGCCACGGTCAAGGCGACCGAAAAGCGGATCGAGGAGGCGATCCGCTTTTCGGGTCGCGGCACGATGCGTGCCCAACCCTTCACTCTGTCGGGTGGCCTGACCTCGCCCAACGAGACGATTGCGGGCGGCCGCAACGCTTTGACGCTGCACGCCGAAGGCCTTGGCAACATCGTCGACGTGTCGGGAACGCTGCGCGGTCCGACCGACTTCGAGGGTGCCGACCTGCGGATTCAGGCACGCGGCGGCAATCTGTCGCGGATCTTCGACTTTCTGGGCGTCGCGATCCCCGACACGCGCGCCTACCGGCTGAGTTCGGCGCTGACCTATGACGACGAGGTCTGGAAGCTGACGGGCATGAAGGGATTGTTCGGCGACAGCGATCTCGCGGGGTCACTCGCGGTGAGCCAGCCAAAGGGCCGCTTGTATCTCAAGGCCGATCTCGTCACGCGCTCGCTCAACATCATCGATGCGGGCCCGTTCGTCGGCTATGATCCGCAGCGGCTCGACAGGATGGGAACCGGCGGGACCGTGCAGACGGTGGGCGGCGCCGCGTGTGCTGCCCGATGCGCCGCTGCGCGTCGAGGCGCTGAAACGCTTCGATGCTGATGTGCGATACCGGGTTACCAAGGTGCGTGCCGAAAGCTTTCCGATCAGCAACGTCGATCTCACGCTCGCGCTCAAGAATGGGCTGATGGAATTGAAACCGTTCAACTTTATCGTCGCGGGCGGCACCGTGAAGAGCGACATCGCGATCGACACGCGGCCGGCGCGCGTCCGCACCGAATATGATATCCGCCTATCGCCGACGCGGCTCGGCACCCTGCTCGCGCGCTTCGGGACCGAGGAATCGGGAACCACCGGCACGGTCAGCGGCCGCATCCGGATGGTCGGCTTTGGCGACAGCGTCCGCCAATCGCTCGCGACGTCGAACGGCCGCATCGCTTTCATCATGCCCCAGGGGACGTTCTGGACGCGAAACATTCAGCTTGCCGAACTCGACATCGGGACGTTCGTGCAAAAGATGTTTCAGGACAAGCTCAAGAAGCCAGTCGAGATCAACTGCGGCCTCATCGCCTTCACCGTGCGCGGGGCGTCGCGGCGCCGACCCGATCCTGATCGACACGAAGAAGAATGTGATGCTCGGCCGCGGCGGTTTTTCCTTCCGCAGCGAGGCGATCGACATGGCGGTGCGCGCCGACGGCAAGACCTTCAGCCTCTTTTCGGGCCAGTCGCCCGTGGGGGTCGGCGGCTATTTCGCGGCGCCCAGCATCGATCCGATCAGCGACCAGCTCGTCGGGCGCGCCGGCGCAGGACTCGGCCTCGGCATATTCGCCAGCCCGGTCGCGGCGATCATCCCGTTCGTCGATCCCGGCGACGCCAAGGCGGCGCAGTGCGGTCCGGTTCTTGCCGGCGCCTCGGCGAAAGCGCAGCGGACGAGCAAGGGCAAGCCGCGCGACGACGTGGGCAAAGGCACGACCGCCAAGTCGGAGGATGGCAAACAGACGGCCGAAGACAAGGGAAAGCAGCGCAAGAAATTCCTGGGAATCTTTTGAAGCTGCACGCGCCGGCGGTCGGGCGGCGGCGCTGCGTCGTCAGCGGCCCGGGGTCAGGCGCATTGCGGCGCCGCCGCCGGGTGCGAGCCACAATCGATAGACGTCGCCCTTCTTCACGCGGATGCTGTCATAGGCGATCCGGTGCCGTGCGTCGGTCAGATAGGTGGCGCCGTCGCCGTCCTTGTAGATCGTCGCGCTATAGCTTTTGCCGGGTTCGAGGAAGTCGAACGACAAGGTCAGCGTTCGCGCGGTCGCATCGTTGACGCCGCCGACATACCAATCGTCGCTGCGGCGGTCCTTGCGCGCGAAGATCGCATAGTCGCCGATTTCGCCCGCGATCAAATGGCTTTCCGACCAGTCCGCCGGGACCCGCTTGATGAAGTCGAGTTCGCGCGGATATTTCTCCAGATTCTCGATAAAGTCGGCGGCCATCTGGATCGGCGAATAGATGGCGAGATAAAGCCCCAGCTGCTTTGCGAGCGTCGAGGCGTGCGGCACGCCGTTCGCGCCCTCGAGGCTCAGCACGCCCGGCGTGAAATCCATCGGCCCCGACAGCATGCGCGTGTAGACCAGCGTCGGTTCATGCTCCGGACCGTTTGCGAAGGCACCCCAGGCGTTATATTCCATGCCGCGAGCGCCCTCGCGCGCCACCCAGTTGGGATAGGT
>JACDQN010000473.1 GCA_015657575.1 Sphingopyxis sp. | reverse complement strand
GGTGAAAATTTCGAGCAGCATCGCATGCGGATGCGTCCATCGAGGATGACCGCCGCTCGACCCCCGCGTCGACCGCAGCGACGCAGGTTCTCGACCTTGGGGAGTCATGCCGCCGGTGATCGTCCCGTCGGCCTTGAGGATATCGATCGCCGCGCGGTCGAGATCGGTGAGCAGCGATCCCGACTTGTCGAGCACCCCCGCAACGTCGGTCAGCAGGAAGAAACGCTTGGCGCCAAGCGCGCCCGCGATCGCGCCCGCCATCGTGTCGGCATTGATATTATAGGTCGCGCCGTCGGCGCCGAGCGCGACCGGCGCCACCACCGGAATGAAATTGTCGTTCGCAAGGTTGGTCAGGATCGTCGGATCGACCGCGACCGGCTCGCCGACGAAACCCAGGTCGACATGGCGCTCGATCCCCGAATTGGGGTCGGGCTCACTGCGGCTGACCTTTTCGGCGAGCACGAGATTCGCGTCCTTGCCCGAAATGCCGACCGCGCGGCCGCCCAGCCCGGCGATCCAGCTGACGATTTCCTTGTTGATCTTGCCCGCGAGTACCATCTCGGCGACTTCGGCGGTCGCGGCGTCGGTCACGCGCAGCCCCCCCGACGAACTGCGATTCGATCCCGAGCTGCTTCAGCATCCGGCCGATCTGCGGGCCGCCGCCATGCACGACCACCGGATTGATGCCGACGGCTTTGAGCAGCACGACATCCTCGGCGAAATCGCGCTGCGCTTCGGGATCGCCCATCGCGTGGCCGCCATATTTGATCACGAAGGTCTCGCCGGCGTAGCGCTGCAGATAGGGCAGCGCCTCGACGAGCGTTTCGGCCTTGGCGAGCAGGTCGGGCATTTTCGACGGATCGGTCATTTCATCATCCGCCGTTCTTTGCATCGAGGCTACGCCCAAGCCCGACAAGCCCGGTAATGACGAAGGGAATAACGAGGATCGACAGCGCGACCTTGGCAAGCATCTGGCCGCCCATCAGGTTGGCGATCGGGAAGACGCCGTAAAAGGCAATGGTGACGAACAGCAAGGTATCGACGATCTGGCTGAGCGCGCTGGCGATCGCGCCGCGGATCGCGAGCCAGGTCGACCCCGTGCCCGCCCCTTCGCGCCCGCGCAACTTGCTGAAAATGGTGACGTTCAGGAACTGCGACGTTCCATATGCGACGATGCCCGCCGCCATCAGGCGCGGCGTCTGCCCCAGAATCATCTCGAATGCGGAAAGGCGCGCGGGGTCCATTTCGGGAGCGGCCGGCAGGAAATAGACCAGCGACGTCAGCATGATCGACAGGATCAGCGGCACGAAGCCCCAGAGCACGAGCCGGTTCGCCGTCGTCTGTCCATGCAGTTCGGACACCGTCGACGACAGCGCCACGAGCACGAGAAAGGGGAAGATTCCCGCCTCGACCGCGAGCCCGCCGCCAAGCGCGACCTGCTTGTTGCCCAGCACCCCGGCAAGCACGACCATGCCGCCATAGATGATGGTGAAAAGGAAGAGCGAGGGCGAAAGCGTGCGCGGCAGCGCCGTCGAAGTGGTGTCGGTCATGCCGCCCGATAGTCGCTTTTGCGTATCGTGGAAAGACCGGGGTAACGAAGCGAGGATGATCCTCCCTGCGGCATAGCCGTGGCGAGGGGAACCGCGCCCGCAGGGCGTGGTGGAGGGGCGGCAGCGCCGCGTCGAAAGCCTTTCCGTCAGCGCTGCGCGACAGGGAGGATGACCCCTTTCTTCGTCATCCTCGAACGAGACGCGTGGCTCGTTCGATTTGGTCCGGGTCCATAGCCGCGCCGAAATCATGGATCCCGGATCAGGTCCGGGATGACGAGTGTCAGGAACCACCCCAAAGCGGTCGTCCGTCGTCGATCGAATCTATGACCGCAACCGGCCGTTTTGGACATTGAAGGATT
>JACDQN010000472.1 GCA_015657575.1 Sphingopyxis sp. | reverse complement strand
TCCCCTGAAGGGGAGGGGCTTCATGCTGCCATGACCCCCGCAGCGCGCCTCCAGACCTCGATCGAGATCCTCGACGCCATCGCCGCAGCCGCGCGTGAGGGCGGCGCGCCCGCCGATGCGATCTTTGCCGAAGCGATGCGCGCCCGCCGCTATGCGGGATCGAAGGACCGCCGCGCGATCCGCGCCCATGTCTATGATGCGATCCGCATCGTGCGGTCGGCGCCGGCGTCGGGGCGCGCCGCGATGGTGGCGCTCGCCGATACGCAGCCGGACCTTGCGAACCTCTTCGACGGTTCGCCTTATGGGCCTGCACCCATCGCCGCCGACGAAGTGCGCGCCGAAACCGGGCTTGCGGCGCAGGCGCTGATCGACCTGTTCGATCCCCTTGTCGGCGCGGACGAGCATGACGCGATGCTTATGCGCGCATCGCTCGATCTGCGCGCCAATCGCATCAAGGCGGACGGCGAAGATCTTGCCGCGCTGTTCCCCGAAGGCGAAGCGATCGCGGGCGCACCGGGCGGCTGGCGCTTGCCGCCCGAAACCGCCGCGATCCAGCATCCCGCCTATCTCGAAGGCCGCTTCGAGGTGCAGGACGCCGCCAGCCAATATGCGTCCGCCGCACTCGATGTCGCGCCGGGGCAGGCGATCGTCGATCTTTGCGCGGGCGGCGGGGGCAAGACGCTCGCCATCGCGTCGCTGACCGGCAACAGTGCCGACATCCTCGCCTGCGACACCAACCGGGCGCGCCTGCAGCAGCTGCCGCCGCGCGCCGAACGTGCGGGCGCGGCGCGCATCGAGACGCGGTTGCTCAACCCGGGACAGGAGCGCGCGATGCTCGCCGACTGGCAGGGCAAGGCCGACCGCGTTTTCGTCGACGCCCCCTGTTCGGGCAGCGGCACCTGGCGGCGCAGCCCCGAGCTGCGCTGGCGGCTGACGCCGGCGCGGCTCGAACGCCACCTCGCCGATCAGGCAAAGCTGATGGGGATCGGTGCCGATCTTGTGGCGCCCGGCGGCAAGATGATTTATGCTGTCTGCTCGATCATCGCGCGCGAGGGGCGGGCACAAGTGGATGATTTCCTGAACCGGCATCCCGGCTGGACCGCCGATGCCGGCTATCTTCCGGCAGGTATCGGACGCGCCGCGGGCGCGGGTTTTCTGCTCACCCCGGCGCACGACCGCTGCGACGGATTTTTTCTCGCACGGCTGACACGCCCATGTTAGCATCCCCCCGAATGAAGCGATGGGAGAATGCGATGCGCATCAGTTTTCTGGCCATTGGCGCCGGTCTTATCTTGGCCAGCCTGCCGACCGCCTCCGATGCCCAGCGCGCCGACAACGATATTCTGCCACGCTCGATCGCGCTCCAGCACGAAGGTTTGCAGGCGCAGCAGGCCGGCGATCTGAACGTTGCGATCGACTATTATGAATCGGCGCTCGCCGCCGACCCGCGGAACCGTTCGGCGATCATTGCGCTGGCGCAGGTCGCGCGCGCGCAGGGCTGCCGGGCAAGGCGATCGGCTTCTATCGCGAGGCGCTGCTGCTCGAACCCAACGACATCGTCGCGCTGACCGGGCAGGGCGAAGCGCTTGCCGACAAGGGCGCGCTCGAACTGGCGCGCGAGAAACTGGCCGAGGCGAAGCGCGTCTGCGCCGAAAAATGCCCGCAGGTCGCCGCCCTTGAAAAGGCGATCAACACCAGCGCCGAGAAAAAGGTCGTCGCCGCCGAGGCGATCATCCCCAAACCGGTGGTGACCACCAGCCAGAATTGACATCCCGTTTGGATTGACGGTTTTGGGGTGGGGAACTGACCTAACCGATCCTCCCCGGAACGGGGAGGGGGAGCAGCGAAGCTGGTGGAGGGGCACCGGCGGGTTACCTTGCCGGCGAGGTAACGCATACAGCTTCATTGCCGGATATGAGCGGCTTGTCGATTTGGCACAGCGCAAACCTCCCGTGCCCCTC
>JACDQN010000471.1 GCA_015657575.1 Sphingopyxis sp. | reverse complement strand
CAGAGCAATGGCCCGACGCACCGGGTGTCGGTTGGCCAGCTGGGCGTTCGAAAATCATGATGCGCCGCGCGCCGTCTCGCGCTGGGCGCCGCGGCGTCGATGCGGCGGCCTTCGCGCGCATGAAGATGGCGCTGCTCTGCGCGCTGCGCGGCAATATCATCCTCTACAATGGCGAGGAACTGGGGCTCGATCAGGTCGATATTCCCTTCGAACTGGTCAAGGATCCCGAAGCGTTGAAGAACTGGCCGTTGACGCTGTCGCGCGACGGCGCGCGCACTCCCTTGCCCTGGGCAGCCGAAGATATTCATGCGGGCTTTTCGAATGCCGAGCCGTGGCTGCCGCTGGGTCCGGCGCATGGCGCGCTCGCCGTCGACCGGCAGCAGGAAGACCCGGACTCGCTGCTCAATCTCACCCGCCACCTGCTGGCGCTTCGTGCCGCCCATCCGGCGCTGCGTCTGGGCTGCGATGCGCGGTGGATCGCCGAAGGCGATCTGCTGGGTTTCGATCGCGTCGCCGGGGACGAACATGTCCGTTGCCTGTTCAACTTTGGCGGCGGAACCATCGACGTGGCCCGTCACGGTGCATCGGGCACACCGATCGTCGCGCTCAACGGCGCCGATGCGGCGCAGTTACCGCCCTGCGGCGCCGTCTGGCTGAAACTTGAAGGAAGAAACGATGCGTAGCCTGTTTGCCGTCCTCCCGCTGCTCGGCGCCGCCGTACCCGCCGCCGCGCAGGACGCCCGGCCAGAGCAGACGGCGTCATCGCCCGACGGCAGCATCGTGCTCACCGTATCGACCGACAATGACCAGCGGCCGACCTGGTCGCTGTCGCGCAAGGGCAAGCTGCTGATCGCGCCGTCGAAGCTGGGCTTCATCCTGACCGACGGCATCGGCTTGCAGCGCGGCTTCGCGATCGAGAGCGTCGAGCGCGCCAAGGGCGATACGCGCTGGGAACAGCCGTGGGGCGAGCGGCGGTTCGTCCGCGACCGGCACAACGAACTGCTCGTCCGCTTTCGCCAGAACGAAAGCTGGGGCGGGCATGCGATGAATGTCCGCTTTCGCTTGTTCGACGACGGCATCGGCTTCCGCTACGAATTGCCCGAGCAGGCGGGTCTCAAGACCGCGAAGATCGCCGACGAAATCACCGAATTCGACATCGTGCCCAAGGGCACCGCCTGGTGGATCACCGGGGGCGAGTGGAACCGCTACGAGCAAATCTATCAGCAAACGCCGATCGACGGTGTCGCGACCGCGCACACGCCGATCACGATGCGCCTCGACGACGGCACGCACCTCGCCTTTCACGAAGCCGCGCTCGTCGATTATGCGGGCATGTGGTTCAAGCGCGCCGAGGGACAGACGTTTCGCGCGACCTTGTCGCCCTCGTCCAAGGGACCGCGCGTCGTGCGCGATCTGCCGTTCGCGACCCCGTGGCGGACGGTCCGCATCGCCGACAACGCCGCCGGGCTGGTCGAAAGCGATCTCGAACTCAATCTCAACGAACCTAACAAGCTCGGCGATGTGAGCTGGGTCAGGCCCATGAAATATATCGGGATCTGGTGGGGCATGATCCGCGGCGACTGGAGCTGGGCCGAAGGACCCAAGCATGGGGCGACCACCGAGCGGACAAAGCAATATATCGATTTCGCAGCAAAACACGGCTTTGGCGGCGTGCTGGTCGAGGGCTGGAACAAGGGCTGGAACGGCAATTGGTTCGGCCATGGCGACGAATATAGCTTTACCGAGGCGACGCCCGACTTCGACCTCAAGGCCGTGACCGATTATGCCCGAAAAAAGGGCGTGACGCTGATCGGGCACCATGAAACGGGCGGCAATATCGCGGTTTATGAAGCGCAGCTCGACGATGCGATGAAGCTCTATGGTCAGCTGGGCGTCCAGGCGGTCAAGACGGGCTATGTTGCCGATGCGGGCGGGATCATCGCACCCGGGGACGCGCCGGGCCAGACGCGCATGGAATGGCACGATGGCCAGCGCCAGGTTCAGCATCATTTGAAGGTCGTCGAGACTGCGGCCAAATATAAGGTTGCCGTCAACCCGCACGAGCCCGTGAAGGACACGGGCCTGCGCCGCACCTATCCCAACTGGGTG
>JACDQN010000470.1 GCA_015657575.1 Sphingopyxis sp. | reverse complement strand
GTCGACGTCGCGTCCATCGAATAGACGCTTTCGAAGGCGATCAGCTTCGCCGCCTCGGGGTCGTCCTCGGCGAGCAACTCTTCGAGATGCGCGAGGTCGTTGTGGCGCCACACGCGCTTTTCGCAGCCCGAGTTGCGGATGCCCGCGATCATCGAGGCGTGGTTGAGTTCGTCCGAATAGATGATGCAGTTGGGCAGCAGCTTGCCGAGCGTACCGAGCGTCGCTTCGTTCGAGATATAGCCCGAGGTGAAGAGCAAGGCGCCATCCTTGTCGTGGAGGTCGGCGAGCTCATGTTCGAGGTCGATATGGTAATGGGTGTTGCCGCCGATGTTGCGCGTGCCGCCCGAGCCGCGCCGACGTCGTGCAGCGCCTCTTCCATCGCGGCGATGACCTTGGGATGCTGGCCCATGGCGAGATAGTCGTTCGAGCACCAGACGGTGATCGGCTTCGGCCCGTTGTGGCCGGCAAAGCAGCGCGCGTTCGGGAAAGCGCCCTTGTTGCGCAGGATGTCGATGAAGACGCGGTAGCGCCCTTCTTCGTGCAGCCGGTCGATCGCGCGTGCGAAGATATCGTTATAGTTCACGTCTCAGCCCCGCAGTCAGGTGCCAGCACCGCTCCCTCCGGGCGGCTATTAACATGCGGGCCAATAACGCCGAAATCTGCCGAAGGCCAGTGCGAACGATTCGCAGCTATGGGGCAAAATGTCCCATCAGATCGTTTCGATCGACCCGATGCCATAGGGCGCGAGCGCGGCGAGCGGCGGGGGCGGCCGATCGTCGCTGCGTGTAAAGACGGCGATGCCGGGAACGGCGCAAGCGGGCCAGGACTGACCTTCGGTCAGATGCGCGATACGGCGCGCGATTCCGGCGGCGCCGTCGATCAATCGGACATCGGCGCCTGCCGCCGCCTGCAACTCGTCGTGAAGCAAGGGGAAATGGGTGCAGGCGAGCACGATGACGTCGAGCTTGTCGCCGCCCGGCTGGTCGCGCAGCCCGGCAATTGCGCGCGCGATCACGTCGGGGTCGACTGCCTTGCCGCGGAGCTTCGCTTCGGCACCGGTGACGAGGCCGGGGCTGCCGTGGCGCACGACGATCTTGTCGTGCGCGAACCTCGCGCCGAGGTCGTCGACATAGGGCTGGCGCACCGTCGCTTCGGTACCGAGCACGCCGATGACGCCGGTTTTCGTGAGTTCGGCAGCGGGCTTGATCGCCGGCACGGTGCCGACGATCGGCAGGTCGAGCGCGGCGCGGACATGGGCGAGCGCGATCGTCGACGCGGTGTTGCACGCGATGACGGCGAGCCGTGGCTGATAGCGTTCGACGAGGCGGCCGAGCAGCGCCGGTACGCGCGCCGCGAGTTCCGCCTCGCTTTTCTGGCCGTAGGGCAGGCCCGCATAATCGGCGGCATAGACGATCGGCGCGGTCGGAAGCAGCGCCCGCGTGGGCCCGAGAACGGTCAGGCCGCCGAGGCCGCTGTCGAAGAAGAGGATAGGCGCGTTTGCGGTGGGGGCGTTCATGGGCGCCGCCTAGCAGGCCGGGTGATGCGGCTCAATGGCCGCGAGTTCATCCATTTTGATATCCACCTGCGTCGAACCCGTTGATTGCGCCGGCCAATGCCGCCACATTGCGCTGAACGGAGCGGGGAGTGTCATGACCGTCTATTTGCTGATTGCTGCCGGATATCTGCTCGGCTCGATTCCGTTCGGGGTAATCCTGACCCGTGCGTTCGGCGCGGGCGACCTGCGCCAGATCGGATCGGGAAATATCGGCGCGACCAATGTGCTGCGCACCGGGCGCAAGGGGCTGGCGGCGGCAACCCTGCTGCTCGACGGAGCAAAGGGCGCGGTTGCGGTTTTGCTCGCGCGCAATTTCACGCCCGAACTCGGCAACGATGGTGCGATGATTGCGGGCGCAGCGGCCATGATCGGCCATTGCTATCCGGTGTGGCTGAAATTCCGTGGCGGCAAAGGGGTTGCGACGCTGCTCGGCCTCGCGCTTGCGCTTGCCTGGCCGATCGGGCTGGTGTTCGCCGCCGTCTGGCTTGGCGCCGTGCTGCTGCTGCGCATCTCGTCGCTCGGCGGCATGCTGGGCGCGGTTTCGGCGCCGATTGCAGCTTATGCGCTCGGGTATCCGACATACGCCGTCGGGCTCGCGGGGCTGGCGGTGATCGTGCTGTGGCGCCACCGCGAGAATATCGCGCGGCTGCGCGCCGGCACCGAGCCGCGCGTTGGTGCAAAAAAGGATGCGGCCGAGTGATCCATGCCGAGCGGGTCGCGCGGCTGCGCCTGATCCGCACGCCGCATGTCGGTCCCGTCAGCTGGCACCAGTTGATGCAGCGCTTTGGTTCGGGCGAGGCGGCGCTCGCTGCGCTTCCCGATCTGGTGCTGCGCGGCGGGGCGGGGAAGGTGCGGGTGGCGTCCGCCGAGGTCGCCGAACGCGAGATCGAGCGCGTGGCGGAACTCGGTGCGCGCCATGTCTTCAGCGACGAGGCGGATTATTCGCCCTTTCTGCGCGAGGTCGAAGGTGCGCCGCCGGTCGTCAGCGTGCGCGGCGACACCGCGATGCTGCACCGGCCGTGCGTCGCGATCGTCGGTGCGCGTAACGCCTCCGCGGTCGCTTGCCGGTTTGCGCGGCAGCTTGCCGCCGACCTGACGGCACGGGGCGTGACGGTGGTCAGCGGTCTCGCGCGTGGGTCGATACCGCGGCGCATGTCGGCGCGCTCGGCGGGGCGACCGTCGGCGTGATCGCGAGCGGCATCGATTTCGCCTACCCCCCCGAGAATGCGGCGCTGCAGGAGAGGATCGCTGCCGACCAACTGCTGATTGCGGAACAGCCGCCGGGGACCGAGCCGCTCGCGCGGCACTTCCCGTCACGCAACCGCGTCATCGCGGGCCTGTCGCACGGCACGGTGGTGGTCGAGGCCGCACCCCGATCGGGATCGCTGATCACGGCGCGTCGGGCCGGCGATTACGGGCGCGAAGTGATGGCGGTGCCGGGATCGCCGCTCGATCCGCGCGCGCAGGGGTGCAATCTTCTGATCCGCGAGGGGGCGACGCTGATCCAGTCGGTCGACGATGTCATCGAAGCGATCGGATCGATCGACGCGCGCATGGTGCGCGAACCGGCGCAGCGTTTCGACATGGCGATCCCGAGTGCCGAGGCAGGCGAGGACGATCGCAGCGCCATCGCGGCGTTGCTCGGCCCGACTCCGGTCGCGGTCGACGAGCTTGTCCGCCAGTCGGGCAGGCCGCCCGCGGCGGTGCAGCTGGTGTTGCTCGAACTCGAGCTGGCGGGACGCGTCGAGCGCCACGCCGGCGCCAGAATTTCGCTGCTGTGATACGCGGCACAGCGCGCTAACTCCTGACAATCTAACCATTCATCGCGGTTCAGCCACGGTTCAGCGAGCGGCCGACAGTTTGATGATATGGTGTAACATTCGGGGAGATTGGTGATGCGAAGCAAATTCCTGACCGGCGTGACGATAGCGGCGATCTTGGTCGGGGCACCGGCTCCGTTGCCGGTTGCGATGGCCAGCGTCCCGCCGGCGAAACAGCAGGGCTTTTGCCGGACGGCCGACCCCTTGCCGCAACTCGACCCGGAGGTGCGTCCGCAGCAGCACCAAACGAGCGGTGGTCGCAAGTCGGCGGGCAAGCGTCCGCGGGCCGAGGAAGCGCGGGACATGCCCATGACCGCTTCACCTGAAGCACCGATGCCGCCGCCTCCACCCGCTCCGCCTCCGCCTCCGCCGCCACCCGCTCCGGTGTACGATGCCCCGGCCGATGCGGCCGTGGTGACGGGGGCGCGCGTCGATGGCAGTCCAGCTGCACCGCCGCCGGTCGGCTCGGCGAGCGAAAGCCGGGCGGTCGCGCCGCCGGTGCCGGGTTCATCGTCCGATATGGGGCGCATCGCGCCCTATCCGCCGCGCCCCTATCCTCAGCCCCAGCCGCAGTCCGGCATATTGACCGCGGGTGAGCATGACGATCTGCTCAACCCCGAACTTTATGCCGCCTATGTGAACCGCAGCGGCAATCTGGGGCAGGAGGTGCAGACCCTGCCGCGCGTCGACACCATGCGCGTCGTGACCGTCAAGGTGAACGACCGCAACGGCCAGCCGATCCCCTTTGCCGACGTCGTCGTCACGTGCAGCGACGGCAACAGCATTACGATGGCGACGCAGGCTGACGGCAGCGTTGCGCTCTTTCCCGGCCTCGACCGGTTGAGCGAGCGGATCACCGTGTCGGCGCGCAAGGGCGGCCGGACGATCGCCGACGCCCGGGCAATTCTGCTTTCCGATGCGCCCGGTGGGCAGACGGTTGGGCTGACCGCCAATCAGGCCGCGGTGAAGGCGACCAAGCTCGACCTCATGCTGGTCGTCGACACCACCGGCAGTATGGGCGACGAGATCCGCTATCTCCAGTCCGAGCTGCGGTCGATCATATCGTCGATCACCGCAAAGCACCGCGACATCGACATCCGCATCGGTTTTGTCTTCTATCGCGATCTCGGCGACGAATATGTGACGCGAACGGTGATGTTCGACCGCGATGTCGGGAAGGCGCAGGGTACGCTGGCACAGCAATATGCGACCGGCGGCGGCGATTATCCCGAGGCGATGGATCAGGCGCTGATCCGCGCGGTCGGGCAGGAATGGCGCCCCGATGCGGTTAAGTCGCTGCTGCTCGTCGCCGACGCCCCGCCGCACGACGAACTGTTCGGGCGGACCTGGGCCGCCGCCGAGGCGGCGCGCGCCAAGCGCATCCACATCACGCCGGTCGCGGCGTCGGGCGTGGCCGACAAGGCCGAATATGCAATGCGCGCGATGGCCGCAGCGACCCAGTCGCGCTACCTGTTCCTGACCGACGACAGTGGTGTCGGCAATCCGCACGCGCCGCCGGCGATCGACTGCTACCTCGTGACCAAGCTCGATGCGCTCGTCCGGCGCGTGATCGACAGCCAGATCAGCGGTCGCAGGATCGAGCCTGAAGATCGGGAGGTCATCCGCAGCGTCGGCAAATATGACGCCGGCAAATGCATCCTGCCCGCCGATTTCAAATGGCAGAATGGTTGACGCCGTGACGTCACGGCATTGACACGCCCCCGCATCTGACCGATGCGGGGGCCGTGGGTTGCTTCGATAAGCCTCTCTCTTCCGCCGGTGGGGTCGGCTGGCAGGGGGAGGGGTCGGAGGAAAAGACCCATGACAAAATTGCTGTCGGCTATCGCCGCGCTGGCGTTGCTGGCCCAGCCCGTTTCCATCGCAGCCAAGGAACAGGAGCCGGTGAAGATCGCCGGCCCGGCTAACGCCAAGGGTGTCGGCGCCGTCGCGGTGGGCGCGTTCAATGTCGGCTTCATCTTTGAATCGATCGACCGCACGGCGGCTTCGGGCGGTTTGATGGGGGCGTTCGGGGGAACGACGAAGGCCAAGAGCGAACTGGTCGGCGTCACCCCCGAAATGATGCAGGCGATCACCGATGCCGCCTATGCCGATTTCACGGCGCAGCTCGCGACCGCCGGCTATACGGTTCATCCCGCAGGCGACCTGTTTACCCATGGTGCGCTGGCGAAAACCAAGTCACAGGCCGTGCCGCTCGACATCAATATCGCGCTCGAAAAAGGCAGCAAGGGCAAGGCGACTTATTTCAAGCCGACCGCCTTGCCATCGCTGCTGATGATCCCGGGCGATTTCATGGGTTCGGGTATGAGCAGTATGGGAATCAACATGTCGGCGGGGCAGGCGAGCATGGCGCTCACCAGCTATGCCAAGGAGGCGGGTGTCGGCGTAGTCGATGTCGTCTATCTGATCGATTTTTCGCAGCAGAAGCGCCCGGGTGCGTTCAGCTTTGGCGGGCTGCAGGTGAACAGCGCGCTGTCGGTCAGCGCCGACTATTCGCGCATGACGCTGATCGCGCCGAGCGGCAAGCAATCGGTGATCACGATCAAAGCTCCGGTCGCGGTCGAGGGCGAGTTCGTCGAGAAGAATGACGCAACGAGCGGGACCGACAAGGCGCTGCAGTCGGGTGCCAATGTCGCGGGCGGCGTCGCCGCGGTCATGGGCTTCGGCGGCCTCCGCTTCGGCAAGACGCGCACGTTCGAATTCACGGCGAAGCCGGACAATTATGAGGAGGGTGCCGCGAAGGCGGCGAGCCTTGCCAGCGAACTGCTGATCGGAAGGTTCGGCGCGCTGCGCTGAATAATGCGTCGCCCCCCGCCCGCGCACGCTTTGCGGGGGCGACGTGAAATCGAAAACCCCCTTGACGCGAGTGCCGGACCCCCGCCACCCTCGCGCGTACGTACGTAAGAGTTTTCGGGGAACGAATTTTTCCATGCAATTGGTTATTGTGGAATCGCCCGCAAAGGCGAAGACGATCGAGAAATATCTCGGCCGCGATTTTAAGGTTCTGGCGAGCTATGGCCATGTCCGCGACCTGCCGCCCAAGGATGGCTCGGTCGATCCCGACGACGGCTTTGCGATGCAATGGCAGCTGTATCCCGACAAGGCGAAGCGGCTGAAGGAAATCCAGGACGCCGCGAAGGGCGCCGACCGATTGATCCTCGCGACCGACCCCGATCGCGAGGGCGAGGCGATCAGCTGGCACGTGCAGGAATTGCTGCGCGCGAAAAAGGCGCTGCCGCAGGCGGTCGACCGTGTCACCTTCAACGCGATCACCAAGCAGGCGGTGACCGACGCGATGGCGCATCCGCGCGCGCTCGACGATGATCTGATCGACGCCTATCGCGCGCGCCGGGCGCTCGACTATCTTGTGGGTTTCACGCTGTCGCCGGTGCTGTGGCGCAAGCTACCCGGCGCCAAGTCGGCGGGACGCGTCCAGTCGGTCGCGCTGCGCCTCGTCGTCGAGCGCGAGCGCGAGATCGAGGCTTTTGTTGCGCAGCAATATTGGTCGGTGACCGGATTGTTCGAAATGGGAGGCACCCCATTCAAGGCGCGGCTGTCGCGCTGGCGCGGCGACAAGATCGAGCGGTTGTCGATCACGAATGAAGCCGATGCGCGCGCCGCCGAAGCCGATGTGAAGGCGGGCCATTTCACCGTCGACACGGTCGAGACGAAACCGCTGACGCGCAACCCGCCGCCGCCGTTCACGACCTCGACCTGCAGCAGGAGGCCGCGCGCAAGCTCGGCTTTGCGGCGAGCCACACGATGCGTATCGCGCAGGCGCTCTACGAGGACGGCGCGATCACCTATATGCGAACCGACGGCGTCCAGATGGACGGCAGCGCGATCAGCGCGGCGCGCAAGGCGATCGCGACGCGCTACGACGGCGGTTACGTCCCCGACCAGCCGCGCCAGTATCAGACCAAGGCGAAGAATGCGCAGGAAGCGCACGAAGCGATCCGCCCGACCGATTTTTCCAAGGACAAGGCGGGCAGCGGCGACCATGGCCGGCTCTACGAACTGATCTGGAAGCGCGCGCTTGCCAGCCAGATGGCGTCGGCGCGGCTCGAGCGCACCAGCGTCGATCTGTCCGACGGCACTGGCAAGACGGTGCTGCGCGCGACGGGGCAGGTGGTTAAATTCCCGGGCTTCCTCGCGCTTTACGACGAAGGGCGCGACGATACGGGTGACGACGAAGATGCGCGTCTGCTCCCCGCGATGGCGAAGGGCGACGCGCCCGCGAAAACCGGCGTCGAGGTCGAAAGCCACGAGACGCAGCCGCCGCCGCGCTATTCGGAAGCGAGCCTCGTCAAGAAGATGGAGGAACTCGGCATCGGGCGCCCGTCCACCTACGCCTCGATCCTCCAGGTGCTGAAGGACCGCGCCTATGTGACGGTCGAGAAGAACCGCTTCATCCCTGAAGAGAGCGGGCGCTTGCTCACGGCCTTCCTCGAACGCTTCTTCGAACGTTATGTCGGCTACGACTTCACCGCCGGGCTCGAGGAAGAGCTTGACGACGTCTCGGGCGGCCGCGCGCAGTGGCAGGCGGTGCTCGACCGCTTCTGGCGCGACTTCAAGCCGCGCACCGGCGAGGTGATGGAGCAGAAGCCGTCGGAGATTACTGCGGCGCTCGACGAATTCCTTGGTCCCTATCTCTTCCCCGACAAGGGGGACGGCAGCGACCCCAGGCTCTGCCCCAATTGCGGCACCGGGCGGCTGGCGCTGCGCGGCGGCAAGTTCGGGCCGTTCATCGCGTGCAGCAACTATCCCGACTGCAAATATACCCGCAAATTCGCGCAGCCGGGCGGCAGCGACGGCGCCGATACCGGACCAGAGACGCTCGGCAACGATCCCGAGAGCGGCCTGGAAGTGACGAAGCGCAGCGGGCGTTTCGGCCCCTATATCCAGCTCGGCGACGGCAAGGAGGCGAAGCGCTCGTCGATCCCGAAGGATATTCCCGGCGAGGATTTCGACCTCGATTATGCGCTGCGGCTCTTGAGCCTGCCGCGCGAGGTCGGGGTGCATCCCGAAAGCGGCAAGCCGATCATGGCGGGGCTGGGGCGCTACGGTCCCTATCTGCTTCACGACGGAAAATATGCGAAGCTGACGGGCACAGCCGAAATCTTCGACATCGGCATGAACGCCGCGGTCGTCCGCATCGCCGAAGCCGCGGCGGGCGGTGGGCGCGGACGGACCAAGGCCGAACCGCTCAACACCTTTGGCCCGCATCCGACGAGCGGCGGCGAGATGAAGCTGATGGAAGGGCGCTTCGGTCCCTATGTCACCGACGGCACCACCAACGCGACGCTGCCGAAGACCGCCGATCCGGCGATGCTGACGCTCGAAGAGGCGATTGCGCTGATCGACGCGCGCGCCGCGAAGGGGCCGGCGAAGGGCAAGAAAAAGGCGGCGCCGAAGAAGAAGGCCGGGGCGAAGAAGCCCGCGACGAAGAAGGCTCCGGCGAAGAAGAAAGCCGACGCGGAATAGCCCTTCTATTGTTCGTCATCCACGCGGAAGCGGAAACGACCAGATTCCGAAGTGTCGTAACCTCGTCGTTTCCGATGGAATAATCTCGTGATAGAGTGGCCCATCGGGGAGATGTCGATGCGCCACCTGTTTGCTGCGTTCCTGCTTGCCATTCTGACCAGCTTGAGTGTTCCCGCGGCGGCGCAGCAGCCCGGGCGGCTGATCGCGGCGACGCCGATGTCCGATACGCCGCCGGGTGTGCAGGCGTGGCGCGTGCAATATTGGACAAGCAACGGCAACGGCCAGCGCCTAGCGGTTACGGGCATCGTAGCGGCGCCGATGGAAGCAATCCCGCCGCGCCCGCGCCGCGTGATTGCCTGGACCCACGGTGCGTGGGGAGTCGCCGAAAAATGCGCCCCTTCGCTCAGCCCCAATTTCTTCGAATATTCGGCGGGGATGCGCGGTACGCAGCGGCTATGTGGTGGTGGCGCCCGACTATATCGGCCTGACTAGCCCGACGATGCACCCCTTTCTTGTCGGTCAGGACACCGCGAATGCTGTCCTCGATGCGGTTCGCGCGGCACGGGAAATCCCGGGCGCGGCGGCGGGCAGCAGCTTTGCCGTCTGGGGAGAGTCGCAGGGTGGGCATGCCGCGCTGTGGACCGCAACGGCGGCGCAATTCTACGCTCCCGATCTGACGCTCGTCGCCACCGCGGCTGCCGCTCCGCCCACCGATCTCGCCGCAAATCTGCGCGAGGGCAGCGACAAGAATGCGCGCGCGCTGTTGCTGTCCTTTGCGCTGCATAGCTGGTCGACGCTGTATGGTTTTCCGCAGGACGGCATCACCGGCAGGGCGAACCAAGGCATCATCCGGCGACTGGCGGAGAATAATTGTGTCGAGTTTCACAAGAAACCGAAGCTCGGAACGATCCTCGGTATCCTCACCGTCGCCCGCGCGACGCGCAGCAAGGACATCGCAAAGATCGAACCCTTCGGATCGTTTGCTCGGGCGAACAGCGTCGATCCGGCGCGCGTTCCGGGGCCGTTGCTGATCGCGCAAAGCAGCCGGGACACGATCGTTTCGGCCGCGGTCACGCGCAAATTCGTCAAAGCCGTGTGCAAGCGCGGAACGCCGACCCGCTGGATCGACATGACCGGCGATCACGGCACCAGCGCGAAGGACAGCGCGCAGGAAACGATCGGCTGGATCGCGTCGCGGTTCGACGGAAATCCGCCGCCTAGCGACTGTCGGCGGATCTGACGCGCCGTCCTGCGGTGGCGCGTCAGCGCCTTCATTTTCCGTTACGTTTTCGGCTGCTCCCATGATAGCTTCGCTTCCCACAATGCGCTTTTTGGGGAGAGTGTCATGCCGAGCCCGAAGACCTTTCGCACATCGTTGATGTCCCTTGCCATGCTCGCCGCGATGGCGCCGCTGCCGTCCCTCGCGCAGGAGGTTCAGGAAGAGGATGAGGCGGATTACAGCAACATCGTCGTCACCGGTTCGATCCGGCAGGGCGGGGCACAGGACATCCAGCATTTCCGCATGATGGCCGAAGAGGCCAACACGCTGCCGCGCCCCGAATCGCTGACGGTCGAGGGGCTGCTGGGCGAGCATGACCTGACGCTGCCGCGGCACGGCGTGCGCCGAGATATTGTGCCTCAACCTGCACGCCATGACTGCCAACCTCCCGACCCGCAGCAACGACCTGCTGTTCGTCGGGCTGGGTTTCGACAGCAATGTCGATGGTTCGGCGTTGAAGCGCGAGCCGCTGAGCCTGATGGCCGTCGTCGATCGCTCGGGGTCGATGGGGGGTGATCCGATCGAGAATGTGAAGGCGGCGCTGCACCAGATCGTCGACGAGATGGGGCCGGGCGATCGGCTCGGCGTCACCATCTATGGCAGCAATTCGAACGTTCACCTCCAGCCAACCACGGCGGGCGGCAACAAGCAGCGGCTCCACGATGCGATCGACGCGATCGAGATCGAAGGATCGACCTTTATGGAGGAAGGGCTGCGCATCGGTTACGACGCGGCCTTTGCCGAGGCGAAGAGCTTCGACGGCAATGTCCGCATGATGCTGTTCACCGACGAACAGCCCAATGTCGGCAATACGTCGGCCGAAGGGTTCATGGCGATGGCGCGCGACGCGTCGAAGCGCGGGATCGGGCTGACGACGATCGGCGTCGGGGTGCAATATGACGGCCGTCTCGCCACCCAGATTTCGAGCGTGCGCGGCGGCAATCTCTTCTTCATCGACGGGCCCGACAAGGGCCGCGAACTGATGCAGAAGGATTTCCGCAATATGGTGAGCGAGGTCGCGCACGATCTCGTTATGACGCTCGCGCCGCGCGACGGCTATCGCATCACCGGCGTATTCGGAGTCCCCGACGGCATGATGCGCGATGCGCGCGATGGCGCGGTTACGGTGACGGTGCCGAGCGCTTTCCTGTCGTCGAACGGCGGTGGCATCTATGCGTCGCTCGGCAAGGCAGAAGGCCGCGCCTTCCTGCCCGTCGCGGCACTCGACGATGGTGCACCGTTGATGGATGTCAGCCTGTCCTATGTCAGCGCGCTCGACGGAAAGAAGCGCGCAGAGAAGCTCGCGGTATCCGCGCCGACGTCGGCGCCGCCCGCCAATCTCCGGCTGGCGCATACGCTTGTCGACGAATATCTGGTGCTCGACGCGTCGACCCGCGCCTTTCACCTCGACGGCGATCCGCGCCGCGCCTTCGCGCTGCTCGACGGGCTGAAAGGCCGCCTCGCGGCGGTCGACTATGCCGATCTGACCGACGAGCGCGGGCTGGTCGATACGATGCATGGTAAGGCCGCGCTTTATGCCGGCTACGGCAGCGAAGCCGCGCCGCCGATGCCGACGAAGGCAGAGCGGCAGGCGCTGCGCGTGCTCGGAAAATGGCGCGTCGTCGCGCTGAACGGCGTCGACGAGCTGTCGCGCAACGACGTTCTGGAATTCACCGACGGTGAGGAGCTGATCACCTATTTCAACCGCCCGCTCGACGGCGAAGACGAAATGTATCAGGATTTCCAGATCGACGATCGCATGATCCGCATTCCCGACGGTAATCTCGAGATGCTGTACCGCTTCGACGGCGACCGGCTCGACCTGCGTACGCGCGACGGGCAGTCGCGCATTTCGCTGCGGCGCGAGGCGACGAGTTGAGGTTTATCGAAAAGGTCAATCGACCCAGTCGAGCCCCATGTCGCGATAGACGCTGCGATCCTCGTCCCAGTTTTCCTTCACCTTCACGTGCAGGAACAGGTGGACCTTGCGCCCCATCAACTCGGTCAGCTCGGCGCGCGCGCGGGCGCCGATTTCCTTGATGCGGGCGCCGCCTTTGCCCAGCACGATCGCGCGCTGATTGTCGCGCGCGACGAATATCTGCTGGTGGATTTCGGCGCTGCCATCGGGGCGCGTCTTGAACAGCTCGGTCTCGACGGTCGATTGATAGGGTAGCTCTTCGTGAAGTTGGCGATAGAGCTGTTCGCGCGTGATCTCGGCGGCGAGCATCCGTTCAGGTGCGTCGCTGACCTCGTCCTCGGGGAAGTGCCACGGACCCTCGGGCATCAGGGCGGCAAGATGTGCTTTGAGTTCGGTGACGCCGTCGCCGCTGCTCGCGGAGATGAAGAAGGTTTCGTCGAAAGCAACCTTCGCGTTGAGCTCGGTCGCGATGGTGAGCAGCTTGTCCTTCTTGGTGAGGTCGACCTTGTTCAAAATCAGATATTTCTTCTCGGGCCGGTTCGCGATCCCCTCGATCACGCGTTCGACACGGCCCGTCAGTTTCGCGGCGGCGTCGACCATGACGAGGATCGCTTCGGCTTCCTCCAGGCTGCCCCATGCCGCCGCGACCATCGCGCGATCGAGCCGGCGGGTGGGCGCGAAGATACCTGGCGTGTCGATCAGGACGATCTGCGTCTCGCCGTCCATCGCCACGCCCATCAGCCGCGTGCGCGTCGTCTGCGCCTTCGGGCTGACGATCGCGACCTTCTGGCCGACGAGCGCGTTGACGAGGGTCGACTTGCCCGCGTTGGGTGCGCCGACGACGGCGACGAAGCCGCAGCGCTGGGTCATATATTCTGTCCTTCGAGTTCGGCGAGCAGGGCCGCCGCCGCGGCTTTCTCCGCCGCCTGTTTGCTGGCGCCCTCGGCCTCGGCGCGCGCCAGCTTGCCGATGCTCACGGCGACACGGAAGCGCGGCGCATGGTCGGGGCCTTCACGTGCGACGATTTCATATTCGGGCGGACGGCGTTTGCGGGCGAGAGCCCATTCCTGCAGCGCAGCCTTCGGGTGCTTGGGCGCCGCCTGTTGCCCGTCGATCAGCTCGTTCCAGTGCGCGAGGATGAAGCGGCGCGCCGCGTCGCTGCCCTGGTCCAGGTACAAGGCGCCGATCAACGCCTCGATCGCGTCGGCGGCGATATTGTCGCTGTAGCGGCCGCCGTCGTTGCGCGCCTGCGCGCCGAAACGGATCAGCGCGGGCAGGTTCAGCCGCTGCGCGATGGTGGCGCAGGTCGCTCCCGATGCGAGGACGTGCAGACGCGACGACATCTCGCCTTCGCTCGCGCCAGGAAAACGCGCGTAGAGTTCCGACGCGATGACGAGCCCCAGCACGCGGTCGCCCAGAAATTCGAGCCGCTGATAATCGGCGCGCCCGGTGCTGCCGTGGGTCAGCGCGAGGTCATAGAGCCCCAGGTCGTCCGGGGTGCAGCCGATGATCTCGGCAAGCGCCCCGGTGTCGAGCGCATCGCTCAAAAGCCTTCCCCGATGCGGTTCCAGCGCGCCGCGGTGAACCAGCTGATCGGGTTGAACCAGCTTGCCGAGCCATCGGTCGAGAACATGCCGACAAGCGCATGGCCGACGAGATTTTCCTCGGGAACGAGGCCGATGCCCTGATTCTCCTCGGCGGGGAAGCGGCTGTCGGCGCTGCGGTCGCGGTTGTCGCCCATCAGGAACAAATGGCCTTCGGGCACGACGACGAGCGACGTATTGTCCTGCGCGATCGTCGCGATGTCGAGGATCGCATAGCTCTTGCCGTTCGGCAGCGTTTCCTTGAACTGCTTGTAACGGCACTGACGCTGGCCGTTCGCTCCGACTTCCTCGAACTCGGGCGAATAGCAGGGCAGGGTACCCTGCTGGCGCGAGGCTTCGATCATGTTCGGGGTCACCGGGATCACGAAATCGGCCATCGGCTCGCGCTTCAGCGGCGCGCCGTTGAGCCAGACGATGCTGTCCCTCACCTGGATGCTGTCGCCGGGCAGGCCGATGACGCGCTTGATATAGTCGTTGTCGTTGACCGGCGGTGCCTTGAACACGACCACGTCGCCGCGCTCGGGTGTGCGGGCGAAGACGCGGCCCGGGATCAACGGCACGCTGAACGGCAGGCTGTATTTCGAATAGCCATAGGCCATCTTGTTCACGAGCAGATAGTCGCCGATCAAGAGGCGCGGCTGCATCGATTCCGACGGGATGTTGAAGGGCGACAGAAAAAAGCTGCGGAAGACGAGCACCGCGATCGCCAGCAGGGCAAGGAAGCGGACGGTGTCCATCGCCTCTTCCTTGGCCGACACGGGCGCCGGGTTGGGCGCGTTCGCAGCGGGATCGGCAGGCGGCGTGGTTTCGGCGGTCAGGCTGGCTTCGGTCATGTCGCGGCATTGGCGACGAATAGGTCTGCACGTCAAGCAAATATCGGCGGACGGCACTGGCGCGGTGGGCGCGGCGGGCCTATGAAATCGCCTCTTTGCAATAAGAGGAACCGAGTTTCATGACGACAGCCCCCGAGGCATGGCAGGCGCTCGCCGATTGGCAGCCGCGGAAGCTGACCGACCTGATGGCCGCGGATCCTGGCGCGCGGTTGCAGGCGCTGGTGCGCAGCGTCGCCGGCATCCGCTTCGACTTCGCCAAAACGCATCTCGACGACGCGGCGATCACGATCCTGTCGGACCTTGCCGACGCTCAGGATTTCGCGGGTCGCCGCAAGACGGTGTTTTCGGGGGGGATTGCGAATCCTACCGAGGATCGCGCCGCCGAGCATAGCGCCGAACGCGGCGACGGCGCCCCGGAATCGGTGCATGTCGCGCAGGCGCTGCACCAGCGGATGCGGATGATGATCGACGCGATCGAGGCTGGCGCGTTTGGCGAAATTCGCCATCTGCTGCACATCGGTATCGGTGGGTCGGCGCTCGGCCCCGACCTGCTCGTCGATGCGCTCGGCCGTCATAGCGACCGCTATGACGTCGCGGTGGTATCGAACGTCGACGGCGCGGCACTCGACGAAGCCTTTACCAAATTCAGCCCCGAGCACACGCTTGTCGCCGTCGCGTCGAAGACCTTCACGACGACCGAAACCCTGCTCAACGCCAATTCGGCGCTGCAGTGGCTCGACGAAGCGGGCGTCGCCGATCCCGTCGGTCGCTTCATCGCGCTGACCGCCAAGCCCGAGCGCGCGATGGAATGGGGCATCGACGAGACGCGTATTCTGCCTTTCAACGAAACGGTCGGCGGGCGCTATTCGCTGTGGTCGTCGATCGGCTTTCCTGCGGCGCTCGCGCTGGGATGGGATGCCTTTGCCGATTTGCTCGAGGGCGCGGCGGAGATGGACCGGCACTTCCGGCTCGCCAATGGCGCCGACAATATCTGTCTGCTCGCAGCCTTCGCCGACCAGGTTTACGCGAACCGCCTCGGTTGTCAGACGCGCGCGGTCTTTGCCTATGACGAGCGGTTGCGGCTGCTGCCTTCTTACCTCCAACAGCTCGAAATGGAATCGAACGGCAAGTCGGTGACCGTGAACGGTCAGCCGCTCGCGCAACAGAGCGCGCCGATCACCTGGGGCGGCGTCGGGACCGACGCGCAGCATGCGGTGTTCCAGCTGCTCCATCAGGGCACGCACCTGACCCCGGTCGAATTCGTCGTCGCGCGCGAGCCCGACCATCTGCTCGACGATGCGCATCACGAAACGCTGGTCGCCAATTGCATCGCGCAGGGCGCCGCGCTGATGACCGGCCGGGCGAGCGAGGACGGCGCGCGTGCCTATCCGGGCAATCGTCCATCGGCGACGATCCTGCTCGATCAGGTCACGCCGCGCAGCCTGGGTGCGCTGATCGCCTTTTATGAGCATCGTGTCTTCGCCAATGCGGTGCTGCTCGGGATCAATCCCTTCGATCAGTTCGGCGTCGAGCTGGGCAAGGAAATGGCCAAAGGGCTTGCCGAAGGGACGATCAAGTTCGACGCTGCGACGCAGGCGCTGATGCAGGCCGCGCTCGGCGAATAAGCCCGAACGCAAAATTCGATTGGAAAGCCGCGGCCGCGTAACCACATAGGCTGCCGCTGCGAATGTCAGCCGGTATCTCCAGGGGTTTTCATGAGCGAGTTCGACTACGATCTTTTCGTCATCGGCGCCGGTTCGGGCGGCGTGCGCGCGTCGCGCATCGCGGCGTCGCACGGCGCGCGCGTCGCGGTGGCGGAGGAATATCGGGTCGGCGGCACCTGCGTCATTCGCGGCTGCGTGCCCAAGAAATTGCTCGTCTATGGCGCCCATTTTGCCGAGGACATTCACGATGCCCGGAAATTCGGCTGGGATGTTCCCGAATGCAATTTCGATTGGAACGTGCTGCGCGACAATGTGCTGGCGGAGGTCGACCGGCTCGAAGGGCTCTATGGGCAGACGCTCGACAATCATAAGGTCACGGTGTTCAAAACACGCGCGACGATCGTCGACCCGCAGAGGGTGCGCCTCGCCGACGGAACCGAGCTCAGCGCCGAACGCATCCTGATCGCGACCGGCGGCTGGCCGCATGTCCCCGAATTTCCCGGCAGCGAACATGCGATCACCTCGAACGAGGTCTTCCATCTCGAAACGCTGCCGAAGCGCGTCGTGATTGCGGGCGGCGGCTATATCGCCAACGAGTTCGCCGGCATCTTCAACGAGTTCGGCAGCAAGGTCACGATCGTCAATCGCGGCGATACGATCCTGCGCGGCTATGACGAACAGATCCGCGACCGGCTGCTGCAGATTTCGATGACCAAGGGCATCGACTTCAAGTTCAACGCGCCGTTCCAGTCGGTCGAGAAGAACGACGACGGGTCGTTGACCGTGAATCTTGAAGGCTGTGACCCCATTCTTGCCGACGCGGTGCTCGTCGCCGCAGGCCGCGTGCCGAACAGCAAGGGCATCGGGCTCGAAGAGGTCGGCGTCGAACTCGACAAGGACGGCGCGATCAAGGTCGACGAGACGAACCAGTCGTCGGTGCCGAGCATCTATGCCGTCGGCGACGTCACCAACCGCATCCAGCTGACCCCGGTCGCCATCCGCGAGGGGCAGGCCTTCGCGGACTCTGTGTTCGGCGGCAAGCCGACCGTCGTCGATTACCAGAATGTGCCGAGCGCAGTGTTCAGCCACCCGCCGATCGGCGCGGTCGGGATGACCGAGGCTGAGGCGCGCAACAAGCTGGGGTCGATCCGCGTCTATACCAGCGATTTCCGTGCGATGAAAAATGTCCTCGCGGGTCGCAACGAACGCGCGCTCTACAAGATGATCGTCAACGCAGCGACCGATCAGGTGGTGGGGCTCCACATGATCGGACCCGACGCCCCCGAGATTCTGCAGGCGGCGGCGATCGCGGTGAAGGCGGGGCTGACCAAGGCCGATTTCGACGCCACCGTCGCGCTGCACCCCAGCATG
>JACDQN010000469.1 GCA_015657575.1 Sphingopyxis sp. | reverse complement strand
TTCACTTCGCGAGACGTGGTGCAGCAGGACATAGGCGCTGCCCGGCGTGTCGGGACTGGCATAATTGCCGACGACCGCGTCGAACCCGAAAGCGGCCTTGACCGCTTCGCTCTCGAACCAGCTGTCGAGCATCGTGCGCGCCGATTTCGTGAACAGGTCGAGCACGTCGCGCTGCTGTTCGAGGCTGAGAGTGGCAAAGCGCCGCCCCTGCCGCGCCCCGTCGAGCAGCGTGCGCATCCCCTCGCCGACGTTCGGCGGGACGCGCAGCGCGAGGTCGCGGAGCAGTTCGGCGACATTTTCGAGCGCGTCATAATAGCGCGGCAACACCTCGGCATCGCCGTGCGAGAATTTGCGGAACTCGGCCTGCGTGCGCTCGAGCCCGCCGCCGAGCTTGAGGTATCCGCCATCTTCCTGCGGCAGGAAGTTGCTGATCGGCCGCTCGATCACGCGATAGCCATGATCGGCGAGCTTCATGTCGGCGATCACCTTGGGCTGGAGCAGGCTGACCGTATAGCTCGCGACCGAATTGCGGAAACCCGGCGCGAACTCCTCGGTCACCGCGGCGCCGCCGACGACGTCGCGGGCCTCGACGATGCGTACCTTCAGCCCCGCCCTGGCGAGATAGAAGGCGCAGACGAGGCCGTTGTGGCCGGCGCCGATAATCAGGGCGTCATATTTTTTGGTCATTTTTGGCTCCATCCCGCACGCGGGGCTTGGTCGAGGCGGGATTCGGGGATGATGTCGCGCATGCGCGAACAGAAATGCTTGAGGCAGACTTCCTTGTCGCTGAGCGGGCCCATCGAGAATGTCTTCGACTGCATGCCCTGCTGGACGCGGGTGATCAGCTCGGTATCCTCGGCATTGACTTGGCGGTTGATGCGCCAGTTAAGGTAGCGCGCCGCCTTCATTTCGCGGCGCTCATCGGGGAGGACGTAGCTGATCTCGCGGATCAGGCAGGTCGTCGGGCCGGTCGGCAGCCATTGCATGAAGTCGACCTGGTCGGGATAGATGTCGAAGGCGACGTTGGGCCAGAGCTTGAAATAGAGCCAGTGGCGCTGGTTCGCTTCGGGCAGATGCGGCACGGGCGGCAGCAGTCGCTGGTACAGCCGTTCGGACCAGTTGGCCGAGGGCCGGTCGATCAGGTCGCCCCACATGCGGTCGACGCGATCCTCTGCCTCGACGCCGTAGCTCTTGCCGAACAGCCGCGTGAGGCCTGGATGCGCGACGGGGATGTGGAGGCCGTCGGAATAATTGTCGCCGACATTCTTCCAGTTGACGTCGCGCGGGCGCAGCGTGACGCGGCCGAGCGCGCCGAGTTCCTCGAAGCGATAGGGTTCGACCATCGCCTCGTAAGGCGCCATCATCGCCGCGACCGATGGGCCGCCGTCGTCTTCGAGGCGGACGAACCAGAAGCCGCGCCATTGTTCGAGCCCGACGGGCACGAGCCCCGCCTTGCCCTTGTCGAGCGTCGGGTAGCTCGCCGAATCGGGCACGCCGGTGAGGCGGCCGTCGAGTTCGTAGGTCCAAGCGTGATAGGGGCAGACGAGCTTTTTCGCGCAGCCCGCCGCGCCGTCGAGCAGGCGCGAGCCGCGGTGGCGGCAGACATTGGTGAAGGCGCGCACGACGCGGTCGGTACCGCGCACGAGGATCACGCTTTCCCCGCAAGTGTCGATGCTGTGCCAATCGCCGCGTTCGGGATGTCGCTGTCGTGGCAGACGACCTGCCAGCTGGGGCGGAAGATGCGGTCGAGTTCGACCGCGTGGAAGTCGGGGTCGCTGTAAGTCCATGCCGGAAGCGACCAGCCGTCCAGCGGGTCGATGTTGTCGAAAGTGTCGCGCAGCGTTGCCATGAGTCGATCCTTGTTGTACATATGTATAACAAGATGACGATCGCTCGCCAAGCCTTTACGCGCGAAAGCGCCGATGCCCGCCGGACGGGCCTGATCGAGGCGACCGCCGCCGTGCTCGCCGAAGCGGGGCTGGCGGGAACGAACGTCCGCGCGATTTGCGCGAAGGCGGGGGTGTCGCCGGGACTGCTGCGCCATTATTTCGACGGCATCGACGATCTGGTCGCCGCGACGTACGAAGCGACGAGCGACCGGATGGACGCGATTTTCGGGGCGCGTCGACGGCGCGGGCGACGATCGCGCGCGCGGCTGACCGCCTATCTCACCGCAAGCTTCCGCCCTCCGGTCACCGATCCCGAACTGCTCGGCGCGTGGACCGCCTTCTGGGCGCTGGCGCGAAGCGATGCGCGGATGGCGGCGATCCACGCAGAAAGTTACGCGGGCTATCGCGAACGGCTGCGCGAATTGCTCGCGGCGTGCGGCGCACGCGACGCCGGCCGGCTCGCGATCATGTTGACCGCGATGGTCGACGGGTTGTGGCTCGAACTGTCGCTCGACGCCGGCAGCTTCGGCGCCGAGGCGGCGGTGCAGATGGTCGAGCGCGCCGTCGGCGCGCTCGTCTGAACCTTATTTCGACAAGTCGCGTAGCAGACTGTCCCAATGCGCAAGCGCGGGGGCGATGGCGTCGACCGGCACACGCTCGTTCAGCCCGTGGGCATAGCTGTCGCTGGCTTTCGAGAAGAGGCCCGCGACGCCGTAACTCGGCACGCCCTGAATGCGGAAGTGATAGCTGTCGGTCGCGCCCGCGCTCATCGACGGGATGATCGGCAGGCCCGGCGCGCGGGCATTCACCGCCTTGGTCACCGCGGCCATCACGTCGGGGCGCAGCGGCGAGGCGTCGCTGGCGCTGGCGTCGGGATCGGGGTTCACCTTGACCGCCGGATCGGCGATCAGCTTTTCGAGTTCGAGGCGCACCGTCTCGACCGGCACGCCCGGGAAGATGCGGCAGTTGATGTTGGCGGTCGCGCGCTGCGGCAACGCATTCTCGGCATGGCCGCCCTTCACCAGCGTGGGCACGCAGGTGGTGCCGATCTGGCCGATATATTCGGGGTCGGCGCGGATCGCGGCGACCGCCTCTGCATCGGCGGGGTTCGCGGCGAAGGCCTTCAGCGCGAGGCCGATATCGCCGCCGACCTGATCGGCGACGATCGGCATGCCGATCTTGGTCAGCTCATTCTGCTGCGGCGCGAAGCGATAGGCGCCGACCTTTGCGAGTGCATTGGACAGCTGGACGATCGCATTGGTGTCCGACGGGCGCGAGCTGTGGCCGCCTGCATTGGTGACCTCGAGCGTGAAGTCGGCATAGGTCTTCTCGCCCGCCTGCAGCCCATAATATTGGGGCTTGCCGTCCTCGCCGATCAGGCCGCCGCCGCCATCGCCGTTCAGCGCGAATTCGGCGTCCTTATATTTGGCGGCGAGCGCGCGTGTCGTCGTCATCGACGTTTCCTCGTCGCCCGACAGCAGCAGGATGATCGTGCGCTTCGGCTTGAAGCCGTCTTTCTTGAGCTGCGCCATCGTCGCGACCATCATCGAGACGTCGAACTTGTTATCCTCCGACCCGCGGCCGAAGATATAGCCATTCTCCTCGACCGGCACGAAGGGGTCGCGCGTCCAGTCCTTCGGATCGGCCTCGACGACGTCCATATGACCGAGCAGCACGATCGGCTTTTGCCTTGTCGTGCCCTGCAAGGTCGCGGCGAAGGTCGCGGTCTCGCCCATCGGGGTGATTTCGATATCGGCGTCGGCGTAGCCTGCGGCTTTCAGGACGCCCGCATAATAAGCGGCCAGTTCGGGCACCTTGCCGCGGCCCTCGACGGTCGGGATTGCAATGCTGTCCTTCAGGATCGTCTTCGCCGCGTCGGTATCGGCGGGCTTCGCGTGGACGGGCGCGGCGGCCAGCAGGGCGGCGGCGAGGGCGATGGGGGCGGTTAGGTTTTGCATGGAAACGGGTTATGGCGGCTCGTGGGCGGACGGCAAGCGCCAATCGTCGAAGCCGCGCTGCGGCCGAAGGCTGAATGCGACCGGTAGCTGCCGTTCATAATCCTCCCCGCTTGCGGGGAGGGGGACCGCCGCCGCAGGCGGTGGTGGAGGGGGGGTCTCGGCCTCAG
>JACDQN010000048.1 GCA_015657575.1 Sphingopyxis sp. | reverse complement strand
CGGCGCGGCTCCGGTCAACCACCCGATGGGCCCGTTGACGCTCGCCGACTTCATCGGCCTCGACACCTGCCTCGAGATCATCCGTGTGCTGCAGTCGGGCACCGGTGATCCGAAATTCCGCCCCGCGCCGCTGCTCGTCCAATATGTCGAGGCGGGCTGGGTCGGCAAAAAGGCGGGCCGCGGCTTTTACGATTGGACGGGCGAGGCGCCCATCCCGACGCGGTGACCCCGCCGGTCGATCTTGCCCGCGAGCAGCGCGGCGTCGTCCGCGGCGCGGGGCTCGCCGCCGTCACCTCTTTCCTGATCGTCCTGCTTGCCTGGTTTTCGGGCGAAGCGATCGTCGCGCGTACCGACGATCCGGTTGCGCGGCTGTCGCTTGCGCTGCGCCTCGACCTCGCGGTGGTCCTCTGCCTCGCCGTCGCGATCGGCCGCGTCGCCAATGCGCGCTTCGCCTCGGTCGACGATATCGGCGCCGCGACCGCCCCGACCGAAAGCGCAGCGGTCCGCGAACGACGCGCGGTGCTGCAGAACACGCTCGAACAGGTCGTGCTCGCGGTCCCGGTGCATCTCGCGCTTGCCCTGCTGCTGCCGCCGGGCCGCCTGGCGGTGATCGCCGCGCTGGTGCTGTTGTTCGTCGCCGGCCGGGTCGCCTTCACGCTCGGCTATGCGCGCGGCGGGCCGGGGCGCGCTTTCGGTTTCGGCCTTACCTTCTATCCGACCGCCGCCGCCCTTGTCGCCGCAGGCGCGCTGGTGCTGGGGGGATAGGGCTTCGGTCGTTTTCGTGCTGGACGCCCGCGCCTGGGCGGCGCACTATCCACCTGTCCGGCGATTGACGGGTTTCGATGTCCGATTGGGGAGCATGATGATGACACGCAAATCGGTCGCCGCCTGGTCGTTCGCCTGCTCGCTTCTGGCGCTGGCTTGCGGCACGCCGCTCCACGCGCAACAGGGCGCGCCCGAGGAATCGACGATCAAGGGCACCGCCAATAGCGTCGCCGAGCCGTTCGACGGCAAGGAAGTGCCGGCGAAGCTGCTTGCGGTGCAGGGCGATCCTTATTCGCTTGCCGGGCTCGGCAAATGCGCGGCGATCGTCCGCGAGATCGGCGAACTCAACGAGGTGCTCGGCCCCGACGTCAACGAACAGGTCGACAAGAATCGCGCGCAGAAGCGCGAGGAAACCGCCGGCCGCGTCGCGGGTTCGGTCGCGGGGTCGATCATTCCCTTTCGCGGGCTGATCGGCGAGGTGACGGGCGCGAACGCCGAACGGCGCCGCTACGCCCTCGCGGTCTACGCCGGCACGGTGCGCCGGGGCTTCCTGAAAGGCGTCGGGCTCGAGCGTGGCTGCAAGGCGCCCGCTCGGCCCTGAGCCTCAGAGCGGCGTGTAGACGACTCGGCAGCTTTCGGGCGCCGAACGCAGCGCGGTGTTCCATGTCACCTCATTGCCGTTGCGCTGAAGCCGCGCCCCGCTTTTGTTTTCATAGACCGGGCCGCCGGTCGACGGCGCCTGCTTCAGCACCATCGATCGCATGCCGTTGACGCGCACGATCGCGCTGTTGCCGACATAGTCGACCTTCAGCTTGGTGCCGCCATTGCAGTCGTAGCTGGTGCCCGTGTTGCGCGGCACCGACGAGCATCCGGCAAGCGTGAGCGCGCAGGCGGCTGCTAGGGTAATTCTGCTGTTCATGGTGCGCCCCCTCAATAGCCCGAACGCACGCACAGCACGTCGGCGAGATATTCGCGGCCACCGACGGTTTCCATATGCTCGCGCGCCGAGCCGTTCCAGCCGATCGAGCGGCACCAGCTGTCGGCGGTCTGCGCCGCGCAATTGGCCGTCGCCGACCCGCGCGCGCAAGCGAGGACGCGATGGTTGCGCTCCGACGGCTGGGTGTGGAATTCGGCAAAACTGCCCCGCGCCACCTGGTCGTTCGCGGGCGGCGCGGGATTCCAGCCGCCGCCGGTGCCGAGCGGGCGGATCGACTGGATGGTCAGGCCGCGCAGGACATTGTTGAGCATCGGCGTGTCGCGATCGACGGTGCGGCAGGTGCCGCGATAGCGCGTCCGTTCGCACAATTCCCAGCGCCCGCTGGCGACGCGGATCGAATTGACCGGCCAGCTGAGGCCGAGATTGGGCTTTTCCTCGCCGATGAAGACTGCGGGGCCGCGATAGGCGGCGTCGCGATAGATGGTCGCCTCTGGGGGGCGGTACATGCGATCTTCGGGGGGCTGGGCGCTCGATGCGGCGAGCCATCCCATTCCCGCAACCGCGACGGCAGCGGCGAGGATCGATAAACGATAGGCGCTTTTCATGACAACCTCCCTTTCAGCGAACGCGACCGGGGATTCGTATATCCCCGGAGTTTACGCCAAGCGGAGGGGGCTTGCAAATTCTCCCAAGCGCGGCAGCGCGTCAGGGCGCCTTGGCCGGTGCCGGTGCGGGAGGTTCGACTGCGGGCGCGGGGGCGGCGGATGCCGGTGCAGCCGGTGCCGCCGCCGCAGGTTCGGGCGTGGCGAGCGGCGGCGTGACGCTGAGGATCAGGCCCGCAAGCGCCGCCGACATCAGGTTCGACAGGCTGCCCGCGAGCAGCGCCTTCAGCCCCAGCTTGGCGATCATCGGGCGCTGGTTGGGGGCGAGGCCGCCGGTCACCGCCATCTGGATCGCGATCGAGCTGAAATTGGCGAACCCGCAAAGCGCAAAGGTACCGATCGCGATCGTGGTGGGCGATAGCGCGCCGGCCTTCTGCATATTGCCGAGGTCGATGAACGGCGAGAATTCGTTGAGCACGACCTTGGTGCCG
>JACDQN010000047.1 GCA_015657575.1 Sphingopyxis sp. | reverse complement strand
TCGCCGAAATTGCGATGTCGGGACGAACCTGGTTGAACAATTTTGCGACGACCGTTGCGACCCCGTCGAAATGGCCGGGGCGGGCGGCGCCGCAATAATCGGCGCCGAGTTCGGCGACCTCGATATGCGTGCTGTGGCCGCCGGGATACATGACCGCGACGTCGGGCGCCCAGAGCAGCGCCACGCCTTCCTCGACCAGCAAGGCCGCATCGCGCGCTTCGTCGCGCGGATAGGCGGCGAAATCCTCGTTGGGGCCAAATTGGGTCGGGTTGACGAAGATCGACACGATCACATGATCGGCAACGCGGCGCGCCATGCGCACGAGCGACAGATGTCCTTCGTGCAAGGCGCCCATCGTCGGCACCAGCGCGACGCTCTTGCCGCCCTGTTGCAGTGCCGAAACGGCACGGCGCAGCATCGCGATGTCACGGATGATTTGCACGCTCGCCCGCCCTCCGATATTGGCGGCGCAACGGCACCACCCATGCGGCCCCCATGCGCCGCCGACAGGAAAATCGCAACGATCATGACGAACCCCGCCCCGCACCGCATCATCTTTGCCAATGAAAAGGGCGGGACCGGCAAATCGACCTGCGCGGTGCATTTCGCGGTCGCGCTGGCAAGCCAGGGGTGGCGCGTCGCGGGGCTCGATCTCGACCCGCGCCAGCGCACTTTTCATCGCTATCTCGAAAACCGCGTGAGCACGGCGAAGCGCCGCGACATCGACCTGCCGACCCCGATCTTCGAGGTGTTCGAGGGTTCGACGATCGAAGAACTCGACGCGCAGGTCGCGCGGCTTTCGGAAGGCGCCGACTATTTCATCGCCGATACGCCCGGCCGCGACGACGTCTTCGCGCGCCACCTCGCCACCAGCGCCGACACGCTGGTCACGCCGATCAACGACAGCTTCATCGACTTCGACCTGATCGGCCAGGTCATCCCGAGACGTTTCAGGTCGTGCGCCCCAGCTTTTATTCGGAGCTGATCTGGGACACGCGCAAGGCGCGCGCCAAGACCGACGGGCGCACGATCGACTGGATCATCCTGCGCAACCGCCTCCAGCACGTCGACGCCCATAATATGCGCCGCGTCGGCGAGGCGCTGACCCAATTGTCGCGCCGCGTCGGCTTTCGCGTCATCCCGGGGCTGGGCGAACGCGTCATCTATCGCGAGCTCTTCCCGGCCGGTCTCACCCTGCTCGACAAGGCGCATCTGGGCGGCATGGGAATCGGCCACGTCGTCGCGCGGCAGGAACTCCGCGAGGCGATGGGCGGACTGAATCTTCCGGCGCGCGAGCGATTTCATCCGGACGGTGACCTGTTCGCCGCCGCCTGACCTTCTCTCCCCAAGAGGTTCACATATGACGCATATTTTCCACCCGACGATGCTGCGCGAATATGACATCCGCGGCGTCGTCGGCGATACGCTGTCGGACAAGGACGCCTATGCCGTCGGCCGCAGCTTTGCGACGCTGATCGCCGCGCGGCGGCAGCCGCGTCGCGGTCGGCTATGACGGGCGCCTCTCGTCGCCGATGCTCGCCGACGCGCTGATCGCCGGGATCAACGCGGCGGGCGTCGATGCGCTGAACGTCGGGCTCGGGCCGACGCCGATGCTCTATTATGCGGCGTCAACGCAGGAGGTCGACGGCGGCATACAGATAACCGGCAGCCACAACCCCCCCCGACTATAATGGTTTCAAGATGGTGTTTCAGGGTGCCTCTCGCGCT
>JACDQN010000468.1 GCA_015657575.1 Sphingopyxis sp. | reverse complement strand
CTCGCGTTGCCTGCGGTCACGACGCCGCTCGAGTCGTTGAGCTGCCAAGTCGATCCAGCGTCGCGTCGGCGCGGTAGCCTCGTCGTGGCGAAGACGATGGCGTCGCCCTTTTTCTGCGGGACCGAGACCGGCACCAGTTCGTCGTTGAACAGGCCGTTCGCCCACGCCGCGGCGGCGCGCTGGTGGCTGCGCACGGCGTAGGCGTCGCACGCCTCGCGGCTGATATTGTAGTCCTTGGCGAGATTTTCGGCGGTCTCGATCATGCCGGTGATGACGCCGAAGCGCTCGACCGGCTGCGACATGACGCGGCCGCGCGTCAGCCGGTCGTGGAGGGTGAGGTTGCCCGCGCGGATGCCCTTGCGGATATCGGTCGTATAATGTTCGACGTTCGACATCGATTCCACGCCGCCCGCGACGACGACATCGGACATGCCGGTCTGGACCATCATCGCCGCGTTGACGACCGCCTGCAGCCCCGAGCCGCAGCGGCGGTCGAGCTGGTAGCCCGGCACCTCGAGCGGCAGGCCTGCGGCGAGCCATGACCAGTGGCCGATGCTCGGCGCTTCGGCGTTGCCGTAACCTTGTGAGAAAACGACGTCATCGACGCGCGCGGGGTCGATCTTCGTGCGTTCCATCAGCGCCTTCAGAATGACGGCGCCGAGGTCGCCGGCGGTGATCGACGAGAGCGAGCCGCCGAACTTGCCGACGGCGGTGCGGATCGGGGCGACGATGGCGGCGCGGCGCAGGGTCATATTCTCATCTCCAAACATAAACTTCGTGTTCCCTTGCGAAGGAGCATCGGGTCGGATCGTCCCCCGGACGATCCTTGAACATGCGGGGCATGTTCAACCCGATGCTGGGCCATCATCCGGTGCTCGCCCTCTCCGCCAGCGGTCGTGATGTGACGAGACCGCAGGTGATGGGCCCCCGCCTTCGCGGGGGAACACGGAGAGAGGGGGACGGGAAGTTCAGCCGACACCGACAATCCCCGCATCGATCAGGCGGGCGATCTCGCCGGAGGATAGGGACAAGCGCGAGGTCAGCACTTCTTCGGTATGTTGGCCATTGCGAGGGGCCGGGCGCGGGGGTTCGCGGTCCGCCTGCGGGATCGTCGCGAAGGCGCCCGCGGCGGGGTAGGCGAAGCCGCTGGGGTTTTGCGCAGCGCCGAAGATCGGGTTGTTCGCGACGAGCGCGGGGTCGGTCGCGGCGTCGTGCATCGTGCGATAGGGCGAGTGGACGATGCCGCCCGCGTCGAAAGCGGCGGCGAGGTCGGCGTGGTCGCGCCCGGCGATCGCCTTTTCGAACAAGGGATAGAGCGCGTCGCGGTGATTGAAGCGGAGGCCGTCGTCCTTCGCGAACGACACGCCGCGCGCGGCCTCGATGCTCGCGATGGCGTCGCCAAGGTTCAGCGCGGCGACGAGGTTCGCCCACTGACGCGGGGTGACGACGACGATCATCGTCCGCCGCCCGTCGCGGGTGACGAAGTCGCGGCCGAACAGGCCGTAGACGGCGTTGCCGAGCCGCGGGCGATTCTCGCCCGAATAGAGCACTTCGGCGACGCCGCCGAGGTTGGCGACGGTGCCGATCGCGACGTCCGACAAGGGGATGCGCACCTCGCCGCATTCGCCGCTGACGCTGCGCCGCTGGATCGCGGCGAGCAGCGCGAAGGCGGCATAGGCGCCGGTGAGCAGGTCCCATGCGGGCAGCACATGGTTGACCGGTTCGGGGCCCGCGCCGGTGAGCATCGGATAGCCGACGCTGTTGTTCACGGTGTAGTCGAGCGCGGGCGAGCCGTCGGCCCAGCCCATCACGCGCACCGTGATCAGGTCGGGGCGGCCCTGGGCTAGCGTGTCGTGCGACAGGAAGCCGTCGACGGGGAAGTTGGTGACGAACTGGCCGGTGGCGCGCACCAGCTCCTGCAACAGCTCGCGGCCCTCGGGCCGGGACAGGTCGAGCGCGACCGACTTCTTCGCGCGGTTGAGATTTTCCCAATAGAGCGAGTTGTTTTCGGCGGTCACCGGCCAGCGCCGGAAATCGGGGCCGCCGCCGATCTGGTCGACGCGGATCACCTCGGCACCGAACTGCGCGAGGTAGAGCCCGGCGGTGGGCGAGGCGACGAAGGAGGAGGCCTCGATGACGGGGAGGTTGGGGAGGAGGTTATACATGGCGCACTCTCGCAAGCCCCTCCCCTTCGAGGGGAGGGG
>JACDQN010000467.1 GCA_015657575.1 Sphingopyxis sp. | reverse complement strand
GGGGCAGCACCGCCGCGCCATTGCCCCTCCGTCAGCGCTTCGCGCTGCCACCTCCCCATGGCTTCGCCACAGGGAGGATATCTACGTCCAAAACTAGCCGCTAGCAGCCATACGACCTCTGCCACGTCTGCCACCCGTTTTGCCTAAAATTTAGGCAAACCCCTGCCCCTCCTGCCCACCGAACGCACGATCCGGTGCGTGGGCGACTCGAAAACCGTCACAAAATGTTAACTTTTGCCCCACCCGCGTAATTTGGCACGGCTGTTGCACCGCAACATGAGCCATAAGCAAAAGGGGGCATCATGAAGCTGATCCTGGCTATCATCAAACCGTTCAAGCTCGACGAGGTGCGCGAGGCGCTCACCGGGCTTGGCATCGCCGGCATGACCGTGACCGAGGTCAAGGGATTCGGGCGGCAAAAGGGGCAGACCGAAATCTACCGCGGCGCCGAATATGCGACCAACATGGTGCCGAAGGTGAAGATCGAACTCGTCTGCGACGACGCGCTCGCACCGCGGGTGGTCGAAACACTCCAGCAAAGCGCCGGCACCGGCTCGATCGGCGACGGCAAGATTTTCGTCCTCGACGTGGGTCAGGCCGTGCGCATCCGCACCGGCGAGACCGGCGAGGCGGCTCTGTAATGATAAAGGGGGAAGCAATGAACTTCGCAAACAAGATGGCGGCTTCGGCCGGGGCCGCGGGCCTCGCGCTGTTCGCCGCGCTGCCCGCCTGGGCCCAGGAAGCCGCAGCCGCGGCACCCGAAGCGGTGCCTACGCCTGACAAGGGCGATACCGCCTGGATGATGACCGCGACCGTGCTGGTGATGGCGATGATCGTCCCGGGCCTCGCGCTCTTCTATGGCGGCCTCGTCCGCACCAAGAATATGGCGTCGGTGTTGACGCAGATCCTGGCGGTCGCAGCACTCGCGATGATCATGTGGGTCATGTTCGGCTATGGCCTCGCCTTTGGCGGCGACGCCAACCAGTTCATCTCGTCGGGCAAGTTCTTACTTGACGGGGTCAAGGCGGATTCGACCGTCGCGACCTTCACCGACGGCGTCGTGATCCCCGAATTCGTGTTCATCGCCTTCCAGATGACCTTCTCGGCGATCACCGTGGCGCTGGTGCTCGGCGGCCTCGTCGAGCGCATGAAATTCTCCGCGGTGATGGTCTTCGCGATCGTCTGGCTGACCATCACCTATTACCCGATCGCGCACATGGTCTGGTATCTCGGCGGTGACGATGCATCGACCGGCCTGATCTTCGGCTGGGGCGCGCTCGACTTCGCGGGCGGCACCGTGGTCCACATCAACGCAGGCGTCGCGGCGCTCGTCGGCTGCCTCATCATCGGCAAGCGTAGCGGTTATCAGAAGGACATCATGGCGCCGCACTCGCTGACCATGACGCTGATCGGCACCGGTCTCCTCTGGGTGGGCTGGTTCGGCTTCAACGCCGGCTCGGCACTCGAAGCCAACGGCTCGGCCGGTCTCGCGCTGATCAACACCTTCACCGCCACCGCCGCCGGCGTCCTGTTCTGGATGCTCACCGAACGCGTCCTCGGCCACAAGGGCTCGCTGCTCGGCGCCTGTTCGGGTGCGATCGCCGGCCTCGTCGCCGTGACGCCCGCAGCGGGCAACTCGGGTCCGTTCGGCGCGATCCTGCTCGGCGCGGTCGCGGGTATCGTCTGCTGCTGGTTCGTCATGAAGCTGAAGGCCAAGCTTGGGTTCGACGACTCGCTCGACGTGTTCGGCATCCATGGCGTCGGCGGCCTGATCGGCTCGATCCTGACCGCGGTCACCATGCTGCCCGCGCTCGGTGGTCCGGCCGGCGACGACTATGTCCTCGGCTCGCAGCTCTGGATCCAGATCAAGTCGGTCGGCGTCGCCGTCCTCTGGTCGGCGGTCGGTTCGGCCATCGCCTTCTACATTGCCAAGGCCGTCACCGGTGGCCGCGTCTCCGAAGAGGTGGAGCGCGAAGGCCTCGACCTCGGCGAGCATGGCGAACGCGCCTACAATTACTGATCCAAGAGACAGGATACCCGCCGCCGCACGCTCTCTCTCCTTTCAAACGGCGGCGACGGGATCCTACCGAGGTTCCTCCTGCGAACCACTGGCCGGGACGAAAGTCCCGGCCATTTTTTTGATTGTGGCCGGAAAGGCCACGGGCGCGGGACGAAAGTCCCGGCCATTTTTAGCTCGTGGCCGCAAAGGCCGCGGGCCGGGACGAAAGTCCCCGGCCCGCCCTGCCTCCGGCCCAGTGTGGCCGCGCAGCAACATGCTTCCGTAATAATGTTGCGCCCGATTCGTCCCCCATTGCGAATTTGTGACAGCAAGCGCACTCCTCCGGCGGACCAGCAGAGATTTGGCCACATCAGAAGGAGGAAAATACATGCATGCACGTGCACACATGCTTGCGGGATTGTCGTTGTTCGCGCTGACGATAACCGCCCCGGCCGCCGCGCAGGACGCAGGCGCCGAAACCGACGACAGCAACATCATCATCGTCACCGCGACCAAGCGCGACGCCAATCTTCAGGACATTCCCTTCTCGATCAACGCCCAGACGGCCGAAGATATCCAGAAATCGGGCGCCGTGACGCTCGAGGATCTCTCGCGCAACGTCGCAGGCCTGTCGGTCCAGAATCTCGGGCCCGGCCAGAGCCAGGTATCGGTGCGCGGCGTCTCCGCGGGCCAGGTCGTCCGCGACCAGCCCGGCGTCAAGGAACAGGTCGGCGTCTATCTCGACGAAAGCGTGATCTCGCTTTCGCTCTTCACCCCCGACATCGATCTTTACGATCTCAACCGCGTCGAAACGCTGCGCGGCCCGCAGGGCACGCTCTTCGGCTCGGGTTCGGTCGGCGGCACGATCCGCTACATCACCAACCAGCCCAAGATCGGCGTGATGGAAGGCAGCGTCGAGGCGAACCTTAACCTCGTCGACGGCGACGATATCGGCGGCCACCTCAAAGGCGCGGTGAACATTCCGATGGGCGACAAGGCGGCGATGCGCGCGGTCGGCTATTACACCCGCTACGGCGGCTTCATCAACGCGGTCGGCCCGGCGGGCGGCAACGACGTCAACAGCGGCGAACGCTATGGCGGGCGTCTCGCGCTGACTCTCGAGCCGAGCGACAATTTCGCGATCACCCCGCGCATCGTCTATCAAAAAGTGACCGCCGACGGCTTCAACCGCCAGGATATCTACAATCTCTACGGCAACGAGTTCACGACGACGCGGCCACAGGTAAGCTATGACGAACGCGAGCAATATCTGCTGCTGCGCGAAGGGTTCAGCGACGAGACGCTGATCGCCGACCTCAAGATCGATGTCGGGCTCGGCGGTGCCAAGCTGACGTCGGTGACCTCGTACATCAACCGCGACATCCTCGTCAGCCGCGACGCCAGCGCGCTCACCGGATCGGTGTCGGTCGATCTGGGCTTCCCCGCGGCGGGCGTATTGCTGCCGTCGAACCTCGTCGACACCACCGACCTCGAAACCTGGACGCAGGAAGTTCGCGTCGCATCGGACAATGACAGCCCATTCCAGTGGGTCATCGGCGGCTTCTATTCGAAGATCGACCGCGTCTACACCCAGACGCTGCCGACCCCCGGATATGATGCCGTCACCGACGCCACGCTCGGAGCGGGAACGTCGGCGGCCGTGCGCAACGGCTTCGGCGCCGATTCGCCGTACAACGCCTTCCTGCCCTATGACATCAAGCAATTCGCGATCTTCGGCGAGGTCAGCTACGACATCACCGATGCCTTCACCGCGACCGCGGGCGGGCGTTATTACGACTTCAAGGAAACGCGCAGCTTCGTGTCGGGCGGCCTGTTCGCCAATGGCGACAACCGCACCGACAGCACCAAGTCGAGCGGCTTCACCCCGCGCTTTCTGCTGTCCTACGACGTCAGCGACGATGTTACGATCAACGCGCAGGCGTCGAAGGGCTTCCGGCTCGGCGGGGTCAACGATCCGCTCAACCTGCCGCTTTGCTCGCCTGCCGATGCGGCGCTGTTCGGCGGTTTCCAGGACTATGACGACGAAACTCTGTGGAACTACGAACTCGGCGTGAAGTCGCAGGGCCGCGGCTTCACCTTCAACGCGGCGGGTTTCTACAACGACATCCGCAACCTGCAGGTGACGCTCGACGCCGGCAGCTGCTCGTCGCGCATCGTCTTCAACGTCGACAAGGCGCATTCGATGGGCTTCGAATTCGAACTCGGCCTGTCGCCCGCCGACGGGCTCGACTTCAACCTGTCGGGCAGCATCATCGAGGCCGAATTCGACACCACCCTGCCCGGCGCGCTGACGACCGCCACCGGCATCCGCGACGGCAACCGCCTGCCCTCGGTGCCGAAGTTCCAGCTGTCGGCGTCGGGCAGCTATGAATGGCCGATCACCGACACCGCGAACATGTATGTCTCGGCATCGGTGCAGCATGTCGGCACGCGCTACACGCAGCCGGCGGATCAGGAGAATAACCCGCGCACCTTCGTGCACGGCCTGCCCTTCGGCGGCGCTCCGGCCGGGGCTTCGACGACGGTCGATCTGCAGCTGCCCGACTATCAGCTCGTCAACCTCAGCGCCGGGGTCGACTTCGACAACGGCCTGTCGCTGATCGCCTATGTCAACAATCTGTTCGACGAAAATGCCCTGTTGTCGTTCGACCGCGAACGCGGCGGTCGGGCGCGCCTCGGCTACACCGTCGGCCAGCCGCGGACCTTCGGCATCACCGCGCGCAAGACCTTCTGATCGGCGCAATCGGCATCGCTGCACTGCACAATATTTAGGCAGCGATGCCGCCAATTTAGGCCTTCCCAACGTGACATTAATGTGGCATTCATTACGTCAACAGTTTCAGGAGGGGAGAGCCTGAAAGGCTGGGCCGGGACGAAAGTCCCGGCCCTCTTTTTTTGTGCGCAGCAAAGGCGCGCCCGAAAATTGACGCTTTTCAGGGTTTGTTGCGGCAATAGTGCAGCGTAGCGAAGGTCCGCCGGCGACCGTCATCCTGCAACACCGAATCGTTCACCGACAGCAGATCGACCTTTTCGATCCGGTAGATCGAACGTCCGATTTCGACCTCGGCACTGCTTCAGTTGCTGACCCAATCCGGACGGTCACGCGGCCGCCGGTCGGCCGGGTCCGGCCGTAGTTGTCGGTCCATTCTCCTGTCACGCAGCCCTTCGAATCGACCTGGTAGGTCGCCTCCGCCGAATAGGCCACCAGCGGCGTTCCCTCGATCGACAGCCGATAGCTCAGCGCGGTCGTGCCACCCTCGGCTGCCGGCCCGATCGTCAGCGTCGCGTCGCCGGTTTGCCGAAAGCGCTCCCCGCACCGGTCCATTCGCCATGCCAGGCGTCGAGCGACGGTACGGCGGGCCCCTCCGCGGCGACGGGAGCGGTCGCCGCCATCAGCGCGGCGACCCACCAGCCGGCGTCATGCCGCCATTTCGGACTGCGAGAACATGAAGGCGTTATCGTCGGGATCGTAGAAGGTGATGAGCTTCACCAGCCCCGGAATATGCTGGATGTCGCCGTCCTGACGCACCCCTTCGGCGTCAAGATGCGCCTTTGCCTGTTC
>JACDQN010000466.1 GCA_015657575.1 Sphingopyxis sp. | reverse complement strand
TCGGGGGCCGTGTTTTCAAGCGCGATGCGCACACCCTCGACGATCGTGCCGATCGGCTCGGAGAGCGCTTCGGCGATCTGCGCCTGGTTGATCGAGATTTCCTTGGGCACGCCGTTGACGAGGTCGCGGCCCTTGATGTGGATCGTCATGCCCGTGCCGTCGGCCGGAATGCGCGCGATACCGAAATCCTTCTTGATCCGCTCGGCGGTCGATTCGCCGATCAGCAGGTTGTGGTGTCGGCGCACATAGCTGACGATCGCTTCGTCCATCTTGTCGCCGCCCGCGCGAACCGAGGTGGTGTAGGCGAGGCCGCGGAGCGACAGCACCGCGACTTCGGTGGTGCCGCCGCCGATGTCGACGACCATCGAACCGATCGGCTCGGTGACCGGCATGTCGGCGCCGATCGCAGCGGCCATCGGTTCCTCGATCAGCCACACTTCGCTGGCGCCGGCGTTCGACGCGGCGTCGCGGATCGCGCGACGTTCGACGCTGGTCGATCCCGAGGGGACGCAGATCACGATTTCGGGGCTGCGGAACGCGTTGGGTTTGCCGCCGTGCACCTTGGTGATGAAGTGCTTGATCATCTGCTCGGCGACGTCGATGTCGGCGATGACGCCGTCGCGCAAGGGACGGATCGCCTCGATGCTGTCGGGGGTCTTGCCCATCATCAGCTTGGCGTCGTCGCCGACCGCCTTGACCCGCTTGATGCCGTTCAGCGTTTCGACCGCGACGACCGAGGGCTCGTTCAGCACGATGCCCTTGCCGCGAACATAAACCACCGTGTTCGCGGTGCCGAGGTCGATTGCCATGTCTTGGGAATTGAATTTAAGCCAGCGAGAAAAGAAGGACATCTATACTGCTTCCTGTCATCGGCGCCCTCGGCCCCCGAAACGGCCCCGTGCCCCTGTCGTGATTGCTCCCGCGCGCCAGTCCGGCGACAGCATCAATCAGGGGGAGATTCCGGCTCGTCCACGGGGGCTGGCTGGACAAAATGATCAGGCTGTGCGGGTGGGTCGCGATTTGCGTCCGACTGCGCTAGGAGAGCCCCCATGTCAATACGTCGCCTGCCCGAAAAGCTCGTAAATCGGATCGCGGCCGGTGAAGTGGTCGAAAGACCCGCCGCCGCGCTGAAAGAACTTGTGGAAAACGCCATCGACGCGGGCGCGACTCGCATTTCGGTGCGAATCGCCGAGGGCGGGATTTCGCGGCTCGAGGTCGAGGATGACGGGTGCGGAATGACCGCCGCCGACATGGCGCTGGCGCTCGAGCGCCATGCGACGTCGAAACTGCCGACCGACGCGATCGAGGACGTCACGACCATGGGCTTTCGCGGCGAGGCCTTGCCCTCGATCGCCAGCGTCGCCCGGCTGACATTGGAAAGCCGCGTCGCGGGCGGCGACGGCTGGAAACGGGTGGTCGACAATGGTGCCGTCGCCGCCGAAGGCCCCGCGGCGCTGGCAAAGGGTACACGCGTCGTCGTCGAAGATCTGTTCGCGCGCGTTCCCGCGCGTCGGAAATTCCTGCGCAGCGGCCGCAGCGAATATGCGGCTTGTCTTGATGTCGTGAAGCGGCTCGCGATGGCGCGGCCCGATATCGCCTTCGCCGCCGAGCATGACGGGCGCCGCGTACTCGACGTGCAAGGCGGACAGGACCGGATCGCCCGTGTCGCGGCGTTGACCCAGCGCGAACTCGCCGCGAACAGCATCGGCGTCGATCTCGACCGCGGCGAGGTGCATCTCGGCGGCGTGATCAGCTTGCCGACCTACAATCGCGGCATCGCCGATCACCAATATCTGTTCGTCAACGGCCGTCCGGTGAAGGACCGGCTGCTCGTCGGCGCGCTGCGCGGCGCCTATGCCGATTTGCTCGCGCGCGATCGTCACCCCGTCGTCGCGCTGTTCCTCGACATTCCGACGAGCGAGGTCGACGTCAACGTCCATCCGGCGAAGACCGAGGTGCGCTTTCGCGACCCGCAGCTGATCCGCGGGATGATCGTCGGCGGCCTTCGCCGCGCGCTCGACGAGCATGGCTTCCGCAGCGTCCAGCGCCCTGCCGAGGCGGCGCTCGCGGCGTGGCAGCAGGAACCGGTCGCACCGGCGCCGCCGGCGCCGACGCTGTTCGCGGCGCATCTGCCGTTCCCGCACGCTCCTGCGGCGCATCTGTTCGGTGCCGACGACAAGGCGACGCTGGCGTTGCTGCACGACCGCGTCGTCGACTTCGCGCCGCGCTCCGATGCGCTGCCGATGGGCCGCGCCGAACCCGCAATCGCGCCCGTGCTCGGGGGCGAGGCGCATCCGCTCGGCATCGCGCGCGGCCAGATCGCGAAGACGTATATCGTCGCCGAGGCCGAGGACGGTCTCGTCATCGTCGACCAGCATGCCGCGCACGAGCGGCTGGTGCTCGAACAGCTCCGTCACGGCATGGCGGGGCGTGCGGTGCCGTCGCAGGGGCTGCTGCTTCCCGAGGTCGTCGAGCTCGACGAACCCGCCTGCGACCGACTCGAGGCCGCCGCCGGACAGCTCGCCGCGCTCGGCGTCGAGCTCGAACGCTTCGGCCCGCCGCGGTGATGGTCCGCGCAACGCCCGCGATGCTCGGCGCGATCGACTGCCGCCAGCTCGTCACCGACATCGCCGACGATCTTGCGGGCTATGACGCCGCGCTCGGCCTCAACGAAAAGCTCGAACTCGTCGCCGCGACGATGGCGTGCCACGGGTCGGTACGTGCGGGCCGGACATTGAATGTCGCCGAAATGAACGCGCTGCTTCGCCAAATGGAGGTGACGCCGCATTCGGGCCAATGCAATCATGGTCGCCCGACTTGGGTGAAACTTGCTATGGACGATGTCGAGAAGCTGTTCGGAAGGAAATGATATGGGGCCGCGACTGGGTATGATCTTGCTGGCGACGGCACTGCCGTCCGCAGCCGTTGCTGCCGATCCGCTGGCCAAAAAGGCCGCTACCTGTCCGGCGACGCCGGTCCTGCCTCCCGAACTCGCCGACTGGGCGCGTGCCGCCGAGAGCAAGACCATTTATGGCTTTGGCGAGCAGCGCGCGAGCGACTGGCCGCCGCTCGGCGCCGCGAGAACCGCGCTGACGCTGCATCGCGCCGAGAGTCTGCGCTACGGCGTCGCGCCCGAGCGCGCGCCTGACGTCCACAAATTCGGCGGCATGATGCCGATCGAGGTCAAGACGCCCGGACGGCTCACCGTCGCACTCGATGCCGGGGCGTGGATCGATCTTGTGCGCGACGGCGCGCGCGTGAAATCGGTCGGCCACGGCCATGGCCCCGCTTGTTCGGGTATCCGCAAAATGGTCGATTTCGACGTGACGCCGGGCCGTTATGTGCTTCAGATTTCGAGCGCGCCGACGCAGTCGATCCACGCGATGGCGCTGCTGCGCTAGGCCATTTTAAGGCCCGCGACGCCATTCTCGACCACGGCTGTCGCGCGCTTTGACAGCATATTCACCGGGGTGGTCACCTTGTCGACGACCATGAAGTGCGATTGCCACGCTTCGCGGCCGACTTCGCACACGACATAACCGCGCTGATCGTTCGCGAATTTGAGTTCGGGGTTCAGCTTCAGCCAGTCGTCGGTGCCGTTTCGCTTGTCGCTGCCGTCGCCGCCCGAGGAGATCGAGGTCGCAACGATTTCGGCGCCCACGACCTTGTCCTTCAGGATAAGGTCGCCGCAGAAATTCTGATGCTCGTCACCGGTCAGCACGACGTTGTTCTTGAGCCCCGCCATGCGCGAAAGAATGCGTTCGCGCGGCGCCTCATATCCGGCCCAGCTGTCGAGGTTGAGGATCTTCTTGGGCTCGTCGGGCTTGCGGCGGCGGTCGAGCGACATCATCGTCACCTGCTGCGCAAAGGCGTTCCAGGTTGCGCCGCCTTTCGCGAGGTTGCGCACCAGCCAGTCTTCCTGCGCCTTGCCCAGCACCTGCGCATTCTTGGCGAACACCTCGGGGCAGGCCGGCTTGAAGCCGTCGCCGCACGGCTGGTCGTCGCGATACTGGCGCGTGTCGAGCAACTGCATCGCCATCAGGTCGCCATAGCGGAACTCGCGGTTCATCGCGACCATTCCGCCACGCGGCAGCAGTGACTTGCGCACGGGCATATGTTCGTACCACGCCTGCATCGCAGCCTGCTTCTTCAGCATGAAGACCTCGGGCGGCGCGGCGTCGGGATCGTTGCCGTCGAGGCCCATTTTCCAATTGTCGATGTCCGATACCCAGTCGTTGCGGATCTCGTGATCGTCGAAGCTCGACAGATGCGCATGGACCGATCGCACGGCCTGCTGGTCGATGTCGAGCAGGGTCTGCGCATAGGCGCCGCGGAAATCGTCGAGGTTGATCAGCGCGCGCTGCGCATAGCTGCGCACCGGGCGGATCGGCAGGCCGCTGTCGAACAGGTAATCCTGCTGATATTCATAGATGAAATCGCCGTAGTGATAGACGAAGGCGAGGTCCTCGCGCGCCATGTGGCGATAGGCGCCGTAGAAACCCGATTCATAATGCTGGCAGCCGGCGACCCCGAATTTCAGCGCATCGACCTTGGCGCCCGGCGCGGGGAGGGTGCGCGCGCGGCCGCGCAGGCTGCGTTCGCCCGCGGCGGTAAAGCGGTAATAATAGGGACGATCGGGCTGGAGTCCTGCAACCTCGACATGGATGCTGTGGCCGAGTTCGGGTCGCGCGAGTTCGGTGCCTTTCAAGACCACATCGCGAAAGCCGGTGTCCGACGCGACCTCCCAGTCGACCGGCACATTGGTCAGCGGCATGCCGCCGTGACGTTCCATCGGTTCGGGCGCGAGGCGCGTCCAGATCACGAAACCGTCGCTCGCCGGATCGCCCGCGGCGACGCCCAGCTTGAACGGAAAATCGCGGAGCAGGCCCTGCGCGCGGACGATCGCGGGGGCGGCAAGCCCGGCGAGCGTCGCTCCGGCAAGGAAATGGCGGCGGTTGTACATGGTCTGGCTCCGTGCGGACGCGAATCGATGAACCCTCGATAGACGAGCGATAGGTTACATCAATGCGTCGCGCGCATCAGAACCAGAAGCGGACCCCCGCGACGAAGGCCGGACGCGACGGATATTCGCCATCGGAGCGCGCGAAGCGAGCGGTCTTGCCGACCTTCCGCTCCCAGACGAAGCCGACATAGGGCGCCAGTTCGCGCTGGATTTCGTAACGCAGGCGCAGCCCCAGCTCGACGCTCGACAGGCCGGCGCCGACGCCGCGTTCGGTCACATCCTGCGCCGCGAAATTCAGCTCGGTCCAAGGTTGCACGATCAGGCTTTGCGTGATGCGCTGGTCGTAACTCGCCTCGAACCGGCCGGTGAGGTCGCCCTTTTGCGACACGAACAACGCGCCCTCGATATCGAACCAATAGGGCGCGAGCCCCTCGAAGCCGACGACGGCGTGCGTCGGCGAGGCGCCGGGGCCGAAATCCTGCCGGATACCGGCCTGGAAATCGAAATAGGGACCGATCGCATGGCCCCACAGCGCCTGCACCTCGCCGCCCTCGAGCGTGCCGCCGAATTCGCCTTCGCCTTCGCTCTTGACGACAAGCTTGTCGATGTCGCCGCCGAACCAGGCTTCGGCGTCCCAGACATAGGTTTCGCTGCCGCGGCCCACGCGGACTTCGGCCTGATCGAGCATGATCTTCGACGCGCTGCCGCCGCCATGCTCAGCGTAGAGTTGCGCGCGCGCGGCGCCCATCACGTCGGCGCCGAAGATCGCGTCTGCGGCGCCGACGCGCGGCGCGGGCGGGGGAGGGGCATCGCCCGCGCCGGGGGCGTCGATTGCCGGAAGGGCGCAATGCCCCATCGCGGCATGCTCGGGTGAGCAGGCCGGCTCTTCGGGCTTGGATTGTTCCGGCATCGCGCAGTGGCCCATCGCCGCATGCTCGGGCGAACACGCCTCGGCGGACGGCGATGCTTCCGGTTTCGGCATCTCGCAATGGCCCATTGCGGCATGGTCAGCGGCGCAGGCTGGGGCTGCGGGCATGTCATGACCCTGATGCTGCGCGGCGACGAGAAGAAGGGCGAGCAGGCTCATGCCGCCTCTCCCGCCGGACGCACCGTCACGACCTGCATCATCCCGGCGTGCATGTGATACAGGAGGTGGCAGTGGAACGCCCAGTCGCCCGGCGCATCGGCGGTCAGGTCGAAGGTGACCTTGCCGCCGGGCTGAACGTTGACGGTATGCTTGCGCGGCGCATGGTCGCCCTTGCCGGTCACCAGTTCGAAGAAATGGCCGTGCAGGTGGATCGGGTGTGTCATCATCGTGTCGTTGACGAGCGTCACCCGAACGCGCTCGCCGAGCGTGAAGGGGATCGGCGCCTTGACCTCGTTCATCTTCACCCCGTCGAACGCCCACATATAGCGTTCCATATTGCCGGTGAGATGGATCTGCATCGCCCGCGACGGCGTGCGCGTGTCCGGGTTGCGGTCGAGCGCGACGAGGTCGCGATAGGTCAGCGCGCCCTCGACATTCTCCAGCCCCTGGCCGGGCTCGCCGGTGCGATCGACGGGCATGGGCGAGATGGTCTGCACCGCCGGCGTATCCTTCACCGTCGGCGCCAGGTTCATGTCGCGCATATCGTGCGTCATCGCCGATCCGCCGCCATGACCCATCGCGGCATGGTCCATCATCCCCATGTCCTTCATCGTGGCGAGCGGACGTTCGCGCAGCGGCGGCACCGGTGCGACCATGCCCGCGCGCGGCGCCAGCGTCGCGCGCGCCATACCCGACCGGTCGCTGTTCTCGGCGACCAATGTGTAGGCGCGGTCCTTGGGCTCGACGACCAGGTCATAGGTTTCTGCAACCCCGATCTGGAACTCGTCGATGCGCACCGGACGGACGTTGAGCCCGTCGGCTTGCACCACCGTCATCTTCAATCCCGGAATGCGGACGTTGAAAGTCGTCATCGCCGAGGCATTGATGACGCGTAGCCGCACCCTCTCGCCCGCCCGGAACAGCCCGGTCCAATTGTCCTCGGGGCCGTGACCGTTGACCAGATAGGTGTAGGCGCTCGCGGTGACGTCGCTGACGTCGGTGGGATCCATCCGCATCGCCCCCCCATTGCAGGCGCTCGGCCGCGCTCTGGTCCTTGCCCGCGAGCATGCCGGCAAGCGTCTGTTTCTGGCGGTTGTAATAACCGCCCATCTGCTTGAGCTTCTTGAAGATCACGTGCGGATGGCGCGCGCTATGGTCCGACAGGACGATCACATGTTCGCGGTCGTACACGACGGGATCGGCGCCCGCCGGGTCGATTACCAGCGGGCCATAATGACCCATCTGCTCCTGCAGCCCCGAATGGCTGTGATACCAATAGGTGCCCGACTGCTTGACCGGGAATTCATAGGTGAATGTCTTGCCCGGCGCGATGCCGGGAAAGCTGATCCCCGGCACCCCATCCATGTGAAAGGGCAGGATCAGCCCGTGCCAGTGGATCGAACTGTCCTCGCCCTCCAGCCCGTTGGTGACATGGATGCGCGCCTGTGTGCCTTCCTTCAGCCGCACCAGCGGACCCGGGATTGTGCCGTTGATCCCGATCGCATGGCTCGCCCGACCGTCGACCGTCAGCATGCGGTGCGCGATCTGTAAATGGATGTCGGCGCCGCTCACCGTCGGCAGACCCGACGACACGGGCTGCGCCCACGCCGGCAGCCACGGCACGAGCGCTGCCGCGCCACCCGCGAACAGCAATTGGCGCCGATCGATCGTCATCGTCACATCATCCTCCCGAACATCCACAGCGCCATCGCGATCATCATCATATTCTCGGTCAGCGAGACGAAGCCGAGCGGTACCTTGCTGCTGCCGCCGACGCAGGCGCATTTGATATCGCGCCTGTCGATATAGACCGCCTTGAGTACCGATACCGCGCCGATGGAGCCGATGAACAGCGCCACCGGGATCGACAGCCACGGCAAGGCATGCGCCGTCATCAGCACGCCCGCCAGCCCTTCGGCGAACGGATAGATGCTGGCATAGGGCACCCAGCGCCGTGCGAGCAGGTCGTAATTCAGGAACATCGTCGCGAACTTGTCGACATCCTGCAGCTTGAGCAGCGCCAGAACGATCATGCTGAACGAGATGAACCACTCGCCCGCGCGCATCGTCACAAAATGGCCTTCGACCGCAAAGCTTGCTGCCAGCGCCATAAGCGCGGTCATCGCGAACAGCGCAATGACGGGGGTGTAACTCGCGGCGTCGGGATCGGCGACCTTCAACCCGAAATGGCGACGAAGGTCGTCATGGCCGCCGATGCGGACGCCGTCGATGAAAGTCTGCGGCGTCGTCGCGACGCCCTGTTCGGCCTTGAAGGCATCGACTTGTTCGCGCGTCGTCAACCAGCGGTCGTCGACCGTAAAGCCGCGGCGTTCGAGCAGATGCTTCGCCTTGAGGCCATAGGGGCAGGTGTGAGCCGGCATGACCATGCGATAAAGGGTTGCCTGTTTTGTCATGCGACCCCTATAGCTTCCGTACTATGGTACGGAGTCAAGCGATGCAGCTCACGATCGGGAAATTGGCCGCAGCCGGTGGCGTCGGGGTCGAAACAATCCGCTATTATCAACGGCGCGGCCTGATGGGAACGCCGGCGCGCAGCGGCGGCGACGGCTGGGGTGGGGGCATCCGGCGCTATGATGCCGACGATGTCCGGCGCCTGAAGTTCATTCGGTCGGCGCAGGCGTCGGGTTTCACCCTCGACGAAATTTCCGAACTTCTCGCCCTCGAATCGAGCGACGACCGGGTTCAGGTCAGGGCGCTTGCGCGCCAGCGGATCGAGGCGCTCGACGAAAAGATCGCGCAAATGACCGAGACTCGCGCCGCACTTGCGCGCCTCGCCGATCAATGCGCGGCGAGCGACAACGGACCATGTCCGATCTTGGCGGCTTTCGACCGGTAGCGGACGTGAAGATCCTCCCCCGCAGGGGGAGGGGGACCACCCGAAGGGTGGTGGAGGGG
>JACDQN010000465.1 GCA_015657575.1 Sphingopyxis sp. | reverse complement strand
CCCGCTGCGACTAGCGAACAAGTTCGCAAGTCTCGCTGCCCTCCCCTGAAGGGGAGGGCGTAGATGGCTTACGCCGGGATGCCGCTGATCGACTTCACTTCCATGAAATCCTTGAGACCGAACAGACCGCCTTCGCGGCCGTTGCCCGACGCCTTGTAGCCGCCGAACGCTGCGCCGGGGCCAGGGCCCCAAGCATTGACCGCGACCATCCCAGCGCGCAGCTTCGGCGCGATTTCGGCCGCCTTGGCGGGATCGCCCGACACAACGGCCGACAGACCATATTCGGTGTCGTTGGCGATATCGACCGCTTCGTCCAGGTCGCCATAGGCCATGACGGTGGCAACGGGGCCGAAGATTTCCTCATTGGCGATGCGCATATCGCGGGTCACGCCCGAGAACACGGTCGGCTTGACGTAATAGCCACGGTTGACGTTCGAGGGCAGGCCGGTGCCGCCGGTTTCCAGCGTCGCGCCTTCGTCGATCGCCGACTGGATCAGGTCCTGGATTTTGTCGAACTGCGCCTTGTTGACGACGGGGCCGATATGGCCGCCTTCGCTCTGCGGATCGCCGACCGAGGTGCCGTCGAACATCGCCTTGATGACGCCGACCGCTTCGGCTTCGCGCTCCTTCTGGACCAGGATGCGCGTCGGCGCGATGCAGCTTTGTCCCGTATTGACCAGCACGCCCTGCACCGTCGGGGGCAGCACGGCGGCGAAATCGGCGTCGGGCAGGACGATGTTCGGCGACTTGCCGCCGAGTTCCTGATGGACGCGCTTGACGGTGTCGGCCGCCGCCTTGGCGACGAGGATGCCCGCGCGGTCGATCCGGTGAAGCTGACCATTTCGATACCGGGGTGCGCGCTGATCGCGTTGCCGACGGTCGGGCCGTCGCCCTGCACGAGGTTGAACACGCCGGCGGGGACGCCCGCGGCTTCGAGGATTTCGGCGAAGATCACCGCGTTGCCGGGGCATTCCTCCGACGGCTTCAGCACCATCGTGTTACCCGCGGCGAGCGCGGGGGCGACCTTGAGCGCGATCTGGTTGAGCGGCCAGTTCCACGGCGTGATCATGCGACGACGCCGATCGGTTCATAGGCGATCGTGCCCGCGGCATATTTTTCGGTGAAGCTGAAATCCTTCAAGGCGGCGATCGTGCCGAGGAAGCCGCCGATCCCGGCGCCGACCTGCGCCGTGCCGGCGAAGCTGACGGGGGCGCCCATTTCGCTCGCCATCGATTTGGCGAGGTCGGGCGTGCGCTTCTTATATTCTTCGACGATGCGGTTCAGCAGGTCGAGCCGTTCCTCGCGCGTGGTCTGCGAGAAGCTCTTGAACGCTTCCTTCGCCGCGGCGACGGCGTCGTCGACGTCGGTGGCGGTCCCGAGCACGACGGTCGAGGCGGCTTCTTCGGTCGCAGGGTTGATGACGTCGTGGAGCTTGCCGCCCTTGCTGTCGACCCAGCGGCCGCCGATGTAATTCTGCTTGAGGTGCGTTTCGGTGCTCATGTCCTGTCTCCCATCGGCGGTGAATCCGTCTCGGATTGCTACCTAATCACTGTGGCGGATGAATCAAGCAAGGCCAACTGCCAAAACTGGCGGGTCAGCGCTTTTCAGCAGAAAGCCGTGACATCAATATGGCCGCGCGCGTCGCCTGGCGGGCGATGCTCGGGATGTCGACCGCCTCGCCCGGCGCATGGTCGCCCGTCGAGTGCGGGCCGAGGCCGGCAAGCCCGTCGACGTCGGCGGCGACGAAGCTGATGTCGCCCGCGCCGCGCTTCAGCGGATCGAGCGGCGCCATTTCGGCAAGCCCGAGGTCGCGGTTCACGCCGTTGAGTTTCGCGAGCAGCGTGCGGTTGCCGTCGGTCGGCGCCATCGACGGATAGCCGCCGGGATCGAAGGCGATCTTCGCATCGGTGCCCGGCGCATGCTCGGCGACGATCGCCGCCATCTTCGCCTTCACGCGCTCGATCTGTTCGCTCGACAGCGCGCGCAGGTCGCCGCGCGCGACCGCGATCGGCGCGATGATATTGGTCTTGCCGTTCACCGTCGCGCGGATGCCGCCGGCGTCGAGCTCGGCCTGCTGCCCGCCCGCAATCAGCCCGACGTTGAAGGTCAGGTTGGG